>JAJFIG010000001.1 GCA_021775195.1 Rhodospirillales bacterium
ACCCCCGATCCCAAGGAGGCCCTGAACAGCATCGATTATATGAGCAACGAGATCCCACTCGGGGGGCTGGTCAGAAACATGCACCGATGGGGCGCGACGCTGTTGCTGGCGTCGGTCTTCACCCACCTGGTCACCGTGTTCTATCGCAAGGCATACCGTAATCCCCGGGAATTCAACTGGATTTCCGGCGTGCTCCAGTTCTTCGTCGTTTTCATGCTCGTGCTCAGCGGCATCATCCTGCCCTGGGACTGGCGCGCCTACTGGTCCTATGCGATCTGGGTCGATTACGTCGCCACCTGGCCGCTGGTCGCCGAGTTCATGAAGAACTTCGTCCTCGAAACCTTCACCATTTACCGAAGCTTCATCACCCACATCGTGATCCTGCCCCTGATTCTGTTCGCGCTCCTCGGTTTCCATTTCAAGATGGTGAGGAAACACGGCATTTCGGAACCTTTGTAGGAACGGCGGGGAAAACAGGGCATGACCGACAAGCAACCGGACCTCATTCGTGATCCGAAATACGATCCACCCTATCCGCAGGATTTCCACCGCTTCTGGCCGCGCCACGTGCTCAAGACCCTGTTCGTCAGCGCCGTCACGATCGCCCTGGTGGTCGGCCTAGCCTATTTCTACCCCATACCGTCCGACGTCAACATGCCGCCGCTTCCCACCGAGGGGGAGTTCATTCCGGCCCCCGAGTGGTATCTGATCTACATTTTCCAGCCGTTCTGGTACCTGACCGGCGAGGCCGCCGCGTGGCGGTCACTGGGAACCTTCTGGGCCCCCCTCGTCATCCTGCTGGCGGCGTTCGTCCTGCCCTTCGTCTTCGGCCGCAAGAAGGCCTCCGGCAAACGATTGCCGGCCGGGGTCAAGCTGCTGATGGGAGCCGGCGCCCTGGCGATCTGGGTCGGCATGACGGCCAGCGTGTTCAACATCGCCTATCCCGCCAAGAGCGCCGGCTGCACCTCGTGCCACAACCCGATGATGGGCGTAAGGCAGGCACTGCCGCCCGCCGACATGGCGAAGTACTACAAAGGATCCCGGCAGATGCAGATCAACGTCGGCGGCTACCGGGCCGGCTCGACGGGCGTTGCGGAATCGTACAAGGACGCGAACTGGCAGTTGAGGCACTACTTCGAGCCGACCATGACGTGGTAGACCCTGTGCAAACCTGTCGTCACTTTCGGGGTCGGCGGCCCGAACCGGGGCCCTGGGTGGCCGGCCTGCTTTTATGCCTTTTGCTGGCCGCGGTGCCGTTGCGGGGCGGGGCGGACGCGCAGACCGCGGATCCCGTGATCCAGGAATTCGCCGTCCCTGACGGGATCAGTTCCCCGCATTCCATCGCGGTGGGACCGGGCGGCAACGTGTGGTTCACGGAAAAGGTCGGGAAGAACCTCGTCATGTTCGACCCCGAGCGGAAAACGTTCGAGGCTCATCCCCTCCCGTCCGACTGGGGCGACGTCGGACCATCGCGGATCGCCATCGCACCCGGCGGAAGGATTTGGTTCAATGTTCGTCGATGGGCCAATTCCGACGATGATACATGGTTCCTCGGCCGGCTCGACCCGGCCACCGGTTCGTTTCGGCGACATCTCCTTGCGGATACGGACGCGGCCAAGGGCCACGTTTCACCGGATGACCTGATCGTCGACCGAAAGGGGCTGGTCTGGTTCCTGTCTCCGGAGGAAAACAAGCTCTATAGCTTCGAGCCCGATACCGCCGGTCTACAGGGATACCCGATTCCGACGCCCAACAGCTATCCCAAGGGGATCGCCATCGACGGCAGCGACACCATCTGGTTTGCCGGGGCCAACGCCAACACGGTCATCAAGTTCGTTCCCGCCGACGCCGCATTCAGCGAGTACGCGATCCCGACACCCTTTGCCAATCCGGAAACGCTGACCGTCGATGGAGGGGACAGGGTCTGGTTCGTTGAACTGCGAACCAACCGGCTCAGCGTCTTTTATCCGGAAACGGAAAGGTTCTATGAAGCCGTGATCCCGACCGCAGGAGGCCTTCCCAGCGCCATCGCGGCCGGCGGTAGCGGCGGGATCTGGTTCCTGGAGTATATGGGCAACAAAGTCGGCGTCTTCGATCCCGGTCCGGCACGGTTCAAGGAATTCGACATCCCCACCTATGCCAGCCTTCCCGGAGATATGGCGATCGACCTCCCACGGGATCGCCTTTGGTTCTCGGAAACCAGTACGGAGGCGAAAAGGCTGGGGATGCTTACCATGGCCCGAGCGCGAACGACGACGCCCGCGGCTGCGGCCGGGACCGGTTCAGGCGGCGCATCGACGGCGTCTCCCGAGGGATTTTCGACCTCCCTCGCCGTTTACGCTGCGGTGGCCCTGCTGGCCGTCTTCGCCGCATTGTTCGTGTTCTGGCGGCTGCGAACCGGGCAATGAGGGACACGGCCATTGCAATTGCGGCGTTCGCCGCCCTGCTGGTTTCCCCATTCGCCGCCGTCGGCGCGTTCGACTGGAACCTCGAGACCTATCCCGTGCCGACCCATAACGCGTTGCCGTCCAGGATTGCCATCGATCCGAGCTGCGGCATCTGGGTCCTTGAAGCCAACGCCAACAAACTGGGCAAATTCGACCCTGGAAAAAAGGCCATCACCGAATACGAGATCCCGACCTCCCGAAGCTTCCCTTCCGACCTCACCGCCGACAAGGCGGGGATGATCTGGTTCGTCGAGCAGGACGCCAATCAATTGGGCCGGTTCGACCCGGCCGCCAACTCGTTCAAGGAATTCGACATCCCGACCATCAACAGCGTCCCCCGCCGGATCGGCAGCGATGACAACGGCCTTATCTGGTTCACCGAGTTCTTCGGCAACAACCTCGTCAAATTCGATCCCCGGGCCGAGAACTTCACCGAATATCCCATCCCCACTCCCAACAGTCAGCCGACGGGCCTGGTGATCGACGCGACGGGCGTCATATGGCTCATCGAATCCCAGGGAAACAAGTTGGCCTCGTTCGATCCGGCAAGTGGAAAATTCAAGGAATTCGACTTTCCCGAACCGTTCCTGGTGCCCAAGGACCTGGTTCTCGATCACAACGGACTGATCTGGTTCGGCGGCCGCAGGAACAGCAAACTCATGATGTTCAACCCTTCGAACGGAAGCTTCGAGGGATTTGCCCTCCCCGTTAGGGGGGTCGTCGAGGGATTGGCCGTCGACGGGCCTGGAAACGTCCTGTTTTCGCTGGGCCATGTGGGCAAGCTCGGGGCCATGAATTCGGTTTCCAGGGAATTTCTCGAGTTCAAGGTCGTGCTGGGGAAAAGCGAGCCAAACGATATCGAGGTCGATTGCGACGGCAATATCTGGTTCACCGACATCTCGCAGAACGCCCTGAACAAGCTGCGCGGCGAGGACCTCCTGGGTCTGTGGCTGAAGTAGGTTCCGCGTCCCGGTCTATCGCAGTTTTGCGGCCTTTCGAACAATGCGGCGGGAAAGTACGTGCCCGCAGAACCCTTGACCAAAATCAAGGCGGCCATATTAAATCTATGGGCAAGTCGTAGGTGCATTTTCTCGTATTCGACAGCGGGTCCGTTAAGCGTATCCGAAAGTTGGCTTTGATTTACGGGGGGTACTTTTGATGAATAAGTTGATCATATGGGCGGCGGCGTTGGGCATCGCGACGGCAATGTCGGCGTCATCCGAATCATTCGCGGCGACGGCAAGGTGTCAGCTTAACGACGGCACACGAGTGGTTTGTCCGGTCCGCACCGATGCAGAACTGGAAGCCGCCGGTGCGGCCTATGAGGCAGAGGCCCATCAGATGTCTTCCGGCGAGTCCGGCAGCACCTACGGCGTGGCTCCCTTCGACTACCTGACCGGTGTCGGCAAAAGGAACGAAGGCACTACGCTCACGAAGGGCGACAGCGGCTACGGCGGCAAAGGCGGCAAAACCGAATTGTGGGACCGGGTCAAGAAACCGTCCGATGGCGAGTCCGTTTACAACCAGTGGACCAATAACTGGTCACCGTCGTTCAGTACCACAATGGTTCCAGGCGCCGACCCCAATGAAGGCAAGCAGTGGTACTACGTCTATTGCATTACCTGCCACGGCTGGGGCCTGCGGGGCGACGGGCCGAGCGCCGCGGAGATCGATCCGCGACCGCGCGTCCTGACCAAGGGCGATTACATGAACAATAAGTCCAATCTGCAGCTGTTCTCGGTGATCAAGGGCGGCGGCGAAGCCGTCAACCTGTCGTCGTCGATGCCGGCTTGGGGCAATTTCCTGCAGGATCAGGACATCTGGAATGTCGTTGCCTGGCTCCGGATGATGGCGGACGCCAAAGTGCCGACGACGATCGAGGAATACCTGAACCCGAAAACGACGTTCAAACCCATCGACGGCGATGTCGATGCCCTGACGGCAGCCAAGGATGAGGACTTCCAGGATGCCCAGGAAATGAACGAACTGTCGCTGGCCGGGCGTGGCAAAGGCGAGCTTAAGGGCGGCGGCTACGTCGAAGGCGGCTTGCGCAAGAAGCCCGGCGAGGTCGCTGATAAGGTCAAGAAGGGATATTGAGCCCGGAACATCCACGCCACTGGAAAGTTCCGGCGAAAGCGCAGAGCTCATGTTCCGCGGCAATCATCGTTTTGTTCTAGGGGGAAGGGACGCTGGAAGCAGGAGCGCCACTGACCCCCTCTTTTTTTGTCAGGCGGAAAGTAACGGGAGATGAGGAAGGGTTGGATCATTGCGGTGGTTTCGTTTGCTGCGGTTCTAGGCGCGGCCGTCTTGATCGTCTTCGTCCCTAACGTCCTGGGCAGGGAAATCATCAAGGAAGCCAAGGCCATGGGGTATATCGCCTATACCCCGGAAGAGGCCGTCGCGCTTGCCTACGAAAGATGCTCGACCTGCCATACAGAAGAAAAGATGCTGAGGTACTGTTCCCGGTGCGGGCCGCCGTTCATCGTCGTCGCCCACTTCATGAAAAAATACACCGAGATCACCAACGCCCAGAATAAGGGCATCAATCTGAAACAATACAGCGACGCGGAAATCGTCGCCATCGCCCAAGCCTGGAACGCCATGATCGGCAACTGGGAGAGCGATTGGCCCGAAAAGGATCTGCGAAAGCTCCTCGACCAGGATCAGGCCTTGATCGATCTGCTGGCTACACCGGTCGAAAAGAGACCGATCGAAACGGCGCTCAAGGGCAAGCAGGCGCCCGGCTCCTATCAGCGCTACGGTCTCGGGAAAAGCGACAAGAAACCATGATCGAAGTAGAGGATCTGACCAAGAGTTACGGTTCACATCTTGGCATCGACGGCTTGACCTTTTCGGCGCAGAAAGGCGAGACCATCGGGTTTCTCGGCCCCAATGGCGCCGGAAAGACGACGACGATGCGCATCCTCACCTGTTTCTTTCCCGCGACATCGGGAAAGGCCGTGGTCGCCGGCTACGACTGCTTCGAGGATTCCTTCGAGGTACGCAAACGGGTCGGCTACCTGCCCGAAAGCGTGCCCCTGTACGGCGACATGATCGTCGACGACTACCTGGCCTTCGTCGCCGGCATCAAGGGCGTGGAGAGCAAGGCGGTCAAGCAAACCGTCACCCGAACCATGGGTGACTGCGGCCTCGACGCCGTCGCCGGACGGCCGATCAGAGAGCTTTCCAAGGGCTACAGGCAGCGGGTGGGACTGGCCCAGGCGTTGGTCAACGACCCCGAGATCCTTATTCTCGACGAACCCACCAACGGGCTCGATCCCAAACAAATCAAGGAAATTCGCAAGCTGATCAGTGCCTTGGCACAGCAACGCACGATCATCCTCAGCACCCATATCCTGCCCGAGGTGAGCATGGTCTGCGAACGCGTGGTCATCATCAACAAAGGCAAGCTGGTGGCGGTGGATAGTCCTGAAAACCTGACCGCCAACCAGCGCGACTCGTCGCGGATCTTTCTTCGGATCGCCGGTGATGGAGAGCAGATCATCAAGGCGCTCCGCGAGATCAAGGGGTTGAAGAAGGTCGACCCGGCGCCGGCGGCCGACGGCGGCAACGCATTTATCGTCGAACTGGCGGACGGGGCGGACGGCGAACAGAGCATCCTTCCCATCATCGTGAGCAACAGCTGGAAACTGACCGAGATGCGCTCCGTGGAGACCAGCCTGGAGGATGTCTTCATTCAACTCGTGACCGAAGAGGACGGCGTGTGAGCCCGAGGAACATTGGACTTGTCTTCAAAAAAGACCTCAAGTCCTATTTCAATTCCTTTATCGCCTATGCGGTCATCGCCATCTTTCTGGCGGTGACGGGGTATCTCTTTTCCAATCTGCTGGCCAGCTTTTCGGTACTGAGTTTGCAGGCCCATGCCAACCCCATGGTGGCCAAGCAATATAACCTGTTGAACGTAAACGAGACCGTGGTGCGGCCATTGTTCGGAAATATCAGCATGGTCATGCTGCTGATGCTGCCGCTGTTGACCATGAAGCTGCTGGCCGACGAAAAGAAATCGGGAACGATGGAACTGCTTCTTACCTATCCGGTAAGGGACGCGGAAGTCGTCCTTGGCAAGTTTCTCGCCTGCCTCACGGTGTTTGCAGCGATGCTGCTTTCCACCATCTCCTACCCGATCCTGCTGATCAATCTGGGGGAACCGGAGGTTCTTCCGATGATTACCGGGTATGTCGGACTGTTCCTGCTCGGGGCGGCATTCATTTCGCTGGGCATCTTCACGTCGTCGCTGACCGAGAACCAGATCATCGCCGGCTCGCTTTCGATCGGCATTCTCTTCTGCTTCTGGCTGATGAGCTATTCGACGGCGTTCCTTTCCCCCGATGTTGGGCAGATCATCTCCTACCTCGCCATCAACGAACATCTCGAAAGCCTGGCCAAGGGCGTCGTCGATACCGAAGATATCATCTACTTCCTCATTTTCACCGTCCTCTTCCTGTTCCTGACCTTGCGGTCGCTTGAATCCAAAAGGTGGCGGTGATGACGGGCAAGAAATTGTTCTTCCTTCTCGGGTTGGTCGGTGTTGTCTGCATCGCCGCCGGCGGTGTCGTTTACGCCATCACCCGCGATTTCAGTGTCGTTCCGCTTTCCCTGGTGTGGGGCGGCCTGCTTTCGCTGTTGATATTCTTCTATGTCAATTTTTCCGAAATCAGGCGGTTCGTCTCCAAGCGATCGACCAAGCACGGCGCCAACATGACGGTGATGATCGCAATATTCGCCGTCATCATCGGCATGACCGGCGTGATGTCGGTCCGTTACAAGATGCGCGTCGATCTGACCGATTCCGGCAGATATTCGCTCTCGCAACAGACGGTGAAGATTCTGAAGTCCCTGGAGAACGATGTCGAAGCCGTCGCCTTCTACAGGACCGATGAAAGATCCAGGCAGGCGATGCACGATCTCCTCAAGGAGTATTCCTACCACACGACGAAATTCAAATTCTGGTCCGTCGATCCCGACCGGCGCCCCATCGAGACCGCGAAGTACGGAGTCACATCCTATCGGACGACCTTGATCCGCTCTCAGGGCAAGCAGGAGGTCGTCAGCTTCGAGTCAGAGGAGAAAATCACCAACGCCCTGCTCAAGGTCATCAGAGATCAGGTCAAGACCATCTATTTCCTCAAGGGCCATGGCGAAAAGGGTCTCCAGGACGATCAGAAGACAGGCTACAAATCGGCCGGGGAGGCGATTGAGAAGGAGACCTTCGAGGTCCGCGATCTTCTCCTCGTCAACGAGGAGCGCGTACCCGAGGACGCCGCCATTCTGGTCGTCGCCGGCCCGCGAAAGGACATCCCGCCGGCCGAGCTGGAAAAAATCGGGCGCTACGTCGATGGCGGCGGCAGTGTCCTGTTCCTGCTCGACCCGCTGCTGGCGCCCGAGATATCCAAGCATCTGGAGGCTTACGGGTTCAAAATCGGCAACGACATCATCATCGACAAGCAGAGCAAGATGCTCGGCGCCAACTATCTGACGCCGGTGGTCATGGAATACAACCAAAAACACATGATCGGCCGGGACTTCAGTTTCGTCACCTTTTTCCCGGTTGCCCGCTCCATCGAGGTTCAGGAAGAGCCCGCCAGGGGCAAGTACAATCTGGCCAAGACCGGCTCGAGCAGCTGGGCCAAGAGCAAGGGCACCCTTGACGAGGACGACGTCAAGTTCGATCCAGCCGAGGACCAGCGCGGGCCGATCAACCTGGCCGCGGTCAGCATCATCAAGGTCACGGGCGGCGAAAACCGTCCGCCCGCCAAGGCCGCCAACCGAGGCGACGCCGGCGCACCGACCCCGGAGACCGCCCTCGAGGAGGGCGTCAACCGTTGGGGCCGGATTATCGTCGTCGGGGATTCGGATTTCGCCGGCAACGCCTATCTCAACCTGATGGGCAATAAGGACTTCTTTCTCAACATGGTCGGCTGGCTGGCCGAGGAGACGGCCCTGGTCTCGGTGCGCAAAAAATCAACCGAACTTTCGCCGCTGACCTTGACGGATACCCAGGGCAACCTGGTTTTCTGGCTTTGCGTCATACTCGCGCCGACCCTGATTCTGGCGATCGGCGTAGGCGTCGTCGGACGCCGAAGGTGGGCGTCTTGAAGCTGTTCAAGAAAACCATCTTCTGGTTCATCGCCCTGGCGGCGGTGATCGGCGCTTCTCAACTGATCGAGGACAGGGTCGAGGAGGCCGGACGGGTCGAGGAAGCAACGCTGAAACTGTTTCCTTTCGAGATCGACGACGTGGCCGAATTCTGGATCAAGACCGGCAAGAACGAAATTCGGGCGCGCGTTGTCAGGGACAAGGCCGGCTGGCGGCTGAGCCAGCCCCTGCTGGCGAAAGGCGACGACGAGAGCATCGCCAAGATGCTGAAAAACATCGTCAAGACGCGCAAGGATGCGGTTCTGTTCGAAAATCCGGATCCGGCCAAGCTGGCAGAACTGGGGTTGGCCGAACCCAATCTCGAAATCGCCTTCAGGACCGGCAACGGCGTCACGACCCTGCAATTCGGCAACAAGGGGCCGACCCTCAACGTGACCTATGGCAGGTTCAAGGGCGAGGCGGCGGTCTACCGCATCCATTCGGATGTCCACAGGGAAGCGGACACGAGCGTCTACGCCCTTCGGGACAAATCAACCCTCGCATACGACCCGCTGAAGCTGAGCCGCCTGGAGATCGCGCGCCGGGCCAAGGACACGGTGGTGATCGTGCACGATCGCGGCCGTTGGGACATGCTCCAGCCGGATCAGGTGCGGGCCGATCAAGCCAAGGTGCTGGAGACCCTTTATGCGATCAAGGACACGCCGGTGAAGGCATTCATCGAGGAGGAGCCGACGGACTTGACCCGCTACGGCCTGGAGGCCCCCGTCATCACCGTAACCGTCAGGGAAAAAGGTAAGACGGAAGCCCAGGTCCTGCGCATCGGAAGCAAGGACAGGAAGCGGCGGGGCTATTTCGCCAAGAGCAACGAAGCCCGTAACGTCGTTCTGCTCGAGGAGAACCTGGTCAATGGCCTCCTCGCCGGCAAGAACCGGTGGGCGGAGGCGGGTTAGTTTCACGCGATGAATTTCAAGACGATCCTGATCTTCCTGGTTGGCATCGCCGTCGGCGGGATCTTTGTCTTTTTCCTCTTCGGAGATCCCGGCGACCGCGGTGAGAAGTCTCCCGCGCCAAAGGCCGAGAAACCCGAGTGGCTGGCTTCCCCGCCAGCGAAGCCGCGGGGAGAGACCGGCAAGGCAATAGAGAAGGAACGGGCCCTGATCGTCGGGGTGATCGGCCCGGAAACCGGTGCCGAGGCCAAATACGGTCTCGCCGTGCTTAACGGCGTCGTCATGGCGGCCGAGCGTTTCAATGCCGCCGGCGGCTTGCGCGGCGAGAAAATCAAGATCATCCACCACGACAACAGCGGCGGTTCCGGCCAAGCCCTCGACATCGCATCGGCGCTGATCGAGAAGAACGTGGTGGCGGTATTCTCGGCCCCCACCGGCTGGTCGACGTTTGCGCCGACCCACCTGGCGAACGGGTCGCAAACGGTTTTCATATCCGTCGGGACGAGACGGAATATCGGCAGAAGCGGCGACTACATCTTCCGCTTCTCCCTGCCCGACGAAATCGCCATCGACGAAATGCTCGGTTACGCCGCCAAAGAGCTGGGCTACAGGAACTTCGCCCTGGTTACGTCATCGTCCTACGACTACTCGCTAAGCATCGCTTCGGCATTCAAGCAGGCGGTTCCAAGGCACGGCGGCACGATTCTTGTCGAGACCGACACGTACGATACGTTTTCGGGCAAAACGGACATTGGCAAGGCCGTAGCGGTCCTGAAGGCCGGCGCGGAAGGTTTGCAGGCCATCATCTTCACCGGCGACGCCCAAGAGGCCGCGAATCTGGCCCAGGCAGCCAATGATGAGGGCCTGACGTTACCCCTGATCGGCAGCGAAGACCTGTTCAGCGTACAATTCCTCAAGCAGGGCAGTCAGGCCGCGCGGGGCGCCCTGCTCTACGCCACTTTCGCACCCGATCGCGCCACGCCCCTGGTGAGCGACTTCGTGACCGACCATGTGGCCAAACATAGTGCCGTTCCAGACAGATTCACCGCCCTGGCCTATGACGCCTTCGGTCTTCTGTCGCGGGCCCTCGAGGCCGCCGGCTCGTTGCAGGGCCAGGCGGTCAGGGATGCCCTGGTCAACCTGAAGGAAGCCGAAGGAGTGACCGGGGCGAGCCGCTGGGCAGCCGACGGGACGCCGATCAAACACCCGCATCTCTACCGCGTCGGAGGCGGTTCAATGGGCGAGCGGTTCGTGCTGGTACAAGAAATGGCGAGAAAATGATGAAGGTGCAAATAGAGCTCTATCACTGGCGTCACTACTTCGGTGGTGTCGCGGTTGTCCTACTCGTCGCGCAATTCTCCACCGGCATATTTCTGGGCCTGTTCTATCAGCCCGATCTGCAACAGGCCTATGCCAGCGTCCAGGGCCTCTATCGGGACGGTAGCGTCGGCGCCTGGATCAGGGACGGCCACCGCTGGCTGGCGTTCTTCATTTTCGCCGCGATCGTCGTGCACGTGGCGAGAAGCCTGCTCAGAAAGGATTTCCTGAACTATCTACGCAAGAGGTCCTGGCTCACCGGCGGGCTGCTGATGCTGCCGATCCTGGCCCTGATGGTCACCGGTTTCATCCTGCCCTGGGAATGGAGGGCCTACTGGTTCATGGAGATGGTGCCCAACTACCTGGGCTCCATCCCGCTCGTCGGACCGGCATTGAAAGCCTTTCTGATCGACGCCTTTACGCTCAGCCGGAATTTCATCGCCCATGTGGTGATCCTGCCGGTAGTCGCCTACATCCTCATCGATTTCCATATCCTGGCGATGTTGCGGAGGAGAAAGACGCCGATTGGAAAATACCTCGCCAAGCACGCGATGATCACCATCCCCTTCTTCATCGCCGTCGCGGCGCTGGCGGTCACCATCCCCATGCCGACCGAAGACCCGGACGTTATCCCGATGCCGCTCGAGGGCGCAAACATTCCGACAGCAGAATGGTATTTCCTGTTCCTGCTGCGCCCGTTCCTGGATTTCGAAAAAGCCGTGGCGCCGTTTTTTGGCATCTACCTGCCCCTGGCACTTCTTGTCGTCCTGATCGTCCTGCCGTACCTCTTCAAGGGCAGGAATAAAGTGCGGCCGGAAGGCGGCTCCCTGTCGCGTTCCATGGCCAGGCTGATGAAGAAAAAGATGGTCGGGGCGGCGGTGTCCGTCCTGGTCGTTTTCTTCGTAGCCGGCGCGGCGTTCGGGGTGCTTTACGCGGAAACCCACGAATCTCCCACCCTGGGCTGCAACTCATGTCACAACATATCGATGGGAGTCCGCATGGGCATACCGCCGAAAGCCTTCAAGGACCGGAAAATCATCCCCCTGGTGGATGACAACCGCTGGATGGTCGAACACTGGTTCTATCCGCAGGTGGCCTGGTAGCGATCCCTTCGCTTCTGTATGGCCCCGACGACGAAAAGAGTGGTGCCGGCGCCGATCAGGAAGAGGAAAAAACCGTCCACCGGGATCCCGGTTATCAGGTTCATGACGGTATCGACAATCCCGAGCACGGCGAGAACGGCGCCGAAGGCCTGTTTCTTGAAACCAGCGGGGAGCTTGCGGATGGTCGTGGTCATCCGGCCAGAAAGCCCAGAAAGAACGCCTTGTAGTAGATCATCGTTCCGCTGAGGTTGAGGGCGGCAAGAAAGGCGAGGACGAGGCCGCAGGCGTTCCGTGCCATGGCCGGATGGCGCCCGACGACACCGACCCTTGCCAGCAGGTAAACCAGGGCGGCTCCCGTGACCGTCAGGCCGAGGCAGATGCCGAGGGCATAAAAGAAGGCGAGGGTGCCACCCCGCACGGCCGTTTCGGGCCGGCCGGCCATGCCCAGAATGTCCGACAGCGCCGGCGTGATGCAGGGCGAGTAGACGAGGGCGAAAGCGCTGCCCAGGGCGAGGGAGACGCCCGCCAGGACAAGCGGCCGACGCAGGAATCCGATGACCGGGAACCGGCCCGAAAGCAGCAGCGAAAGACTGGCGAGCAGGATATAGCCGCCGGCGATGAACTCGAGGGTGCCGAGGTTATAAACCAGCGCGCGGCCGATGGGCAGCCCGGCGACGGTCAACAAGGCATAGATGACGGCAAAACCGGGAGCGAAGGAGAGCGCCGGAAGAAGGACACGGCCACCTAGGCTGGCTTCGGCTCTCGGTGAATTGGCGGTGAAATAAAGACCGGTAACATAGGCCAGGAAAAAGGGTGTGATCTGCAGGATGCAAACCTGCCAGATCGAAAAGAAGGACGAGAAGCCGTGGCCGAACGCGTCGAGGTTTCCCATTACAACAGCTCGCTCGTCCACTTGAAGAAATCGTCCTCCTTGTCCTTGATGTTGCCGTAGAACACCCGCCTGACCGTCCCTTCCCTGTCGATGAATACGGTGGTCGGCGGCGCCGATATCCCGTAAACGCGGGCGATCTTGTCGCCGTCATCGTAACCCACGGGAAAAGGGACCCGCCATTTGCCGGCGACGTCCGCGAACTTCTGCTCCGGGCTTTGGATGCCGATCATCAGGAAGGCGACCTTGCTTTCCGTCCCGCTGTTGTAGCGTTTGTAGGCCTCCTTGATGAACGGAATGGAGTCCTTGGAGCACGGGCACCAGGAGGCCATGAAGGTGATGACCTGGGCCTGGCCGGGATGATCCGTAACTTCCCTGGTCTCGCCGGTGAGCAGGGTCAGGGTGGAAGGCGGAGCCATTGCGCCGATCCTGAGCGGGTTCACGTTCTCCTCGAAACAGCCCGTCAGCAGAAGGCCGAGGAAAACGACGACGACCGGAACGCTAAAGTATCTTGTCCAGTTCATGTTTGATCAGTTCCTCTGTCAGGGCCCCTGAATGGGTGTAGGTGATCAGGCCGTTCCCATTGATGAAGAAGGTCGTGGGAAGGCCATACACACCGAAGGACCCCTTGATTTTTTCGTCCTTGTCGAGCCCCGTGGGAAAGCTCAGCCCGTACTTCTTGACGAAGCCCCGGGCCTCGGAATCCGTATCCTTGATGGCGATACCCAGAAAATTCACCTTTTTTTCGATGTATTCCTGATGGACCGTCTCAAGCGCCTTGGCCTCGGCGCGGCAGGGAATGCACCACGAGGCAAAGAAGTTGACGACCACGGCGTCGCCTTTGTGCTTGCTCAGGGTGAACGTCCGGCCATCAAACAGATGCAGGGTGAAGTCGGCGGCAACTTCCGGATCGGCCATTTCGTCGCAGCCCTGGGCCAAGGGCATCAGGAGGACGAGCAGCAAGGGGATCAGCGCGCGCCTAATCACGGTTCAGCTCCCCTCTCCCGCCGTATTGGTGACAAGCGCGGCGTCCGGGATCGGCAGGCGCCAGTGAAATACCCGTTCGCGCATGGCCGGCGGCCGGATCACGATTTCCAGGGTACCGGCCTGTGCGCCGCCACCGTCCGCGATGGCGGGAAACGCCAGAATCCCCTGCCTGTGGTGCTGTTGCCCGTCCTCATAGAGCACCTGCCAAGTTGTTGCCTTCGCTTCATGTTTACCATCGATCCGGATGGCGGCGATGTCGGCGAGGTTCCAGCGCGGGAGGATGCCGGTGTGGGTATTGACGTAGACGATGAACAACGTCTCGTCGCTGTCCCGCGGTTTGCTCTTGAACGCCAGATACGGCATCAGATGGCGGTACCCCGCAGGCAGATAGATGATGTCGAAGTAGAGGTCGCTCTCGCCGAAATCCAACCGCCATAAATGCTTCTTGACGAAACGCATGGTCGCGTCCGGCAGGATTGTCGGCACGTTGGAAAGGTAGTTTCTTTGCAGGTATTCGGTGATCGTTCGGGCCTCGGTTCCGGTAAGGTCGGCCTTCGCCTGCTTCTTCATGCGGGCGACGATCTGGCCCCATTCCAGGGCGGTGCGGGGGGTCTTTTCGATGACGTCCTTGCCGTGGCACCTCCTGGTACAGGCGGAACGGTAAAGGCGCCGGGTTTCCCCCGCGGTGAGTCCGTCGAAAAGATCGTATCGGTGCAGCAGCAACCTGCCCGTGGACGCCAGGTATTGCAGCCGGCCACCGGGGCCGGGTTCGATCATGACGACGAAGGCCAGAAACGAGATCGTTCCCAGGACAAGCGTGAACAGGGCAAGGCTGAGCATGAGAAGCCTCGCCCTAGACGGGAGCCCGGGTGACATATCGTCTAACACCATAATAGATGCCACCTATGAAAATGAGCGCCCAGAACGCGATACCGGCCCACAGCATAGCCCAATCGGTTGTGCCAAACCCTCTCGTGTACTGGAAAATCTTGCCGTCGATCCTTTGCAGCATGGTGAGACGCGCTTCTTCGCCATATGTGGCGATGAAGTAGTCCATGATCTCCTGCTTGGTCTTGCCCGCCTTGACCATTTCGCCGATTTCTTCCTTCCAGTCGAGACCACAGGTCATGTTGCAGTCTTCCAGGATCAGCGGGCATTCGCAGGGGCAGGCGAGGTCCCTTGCCACCTCGCCGACGGTCAGGGCGCGGGCACCCGTGGGCAGGAGAACCAGAACCGCCAGCAGCAATGCCATGAAAAGGCCGTGCCGGCGCTTGAACGGTTCGACCCTGGTTTCGGCCATCACGCCGCTCCCTTCCTTCGCCGTCTGGTCACGATCCAGAGCATGGCGGCTGACACCATCAAGACGCCGGTTCCGAAGACGATGTAGATAATGGTCCTGACGTTGCGCTGGGTCTCATAGGGTGAGCCCCAGACCCGGCGCCCGGTCATGGAGGCATATTTGACATCGACCGACGGTTCCCTGCTTTCCTTTACGTAACCGATCTTGAAGACCCGGGCATCGCCCTTGGCGATGTCTTCGAGGGTGTAGTTGAAATGGTTGAAGTCCTTTTCCATTGATGCCTTGCCGCCGGACGGAGAAATGGCGAATTCGGTCGACCGCAAGGGCTGCTGAATGTCCACCTCCATACTGCCGATGGGATGATTGGCCCGGATGACGTAGTCGATCCGCCGTTTCGCGGTTTCGAGGTCGACGGGGTCTAGATGAAAGCTGACGTAGAAATTCGAGAACGGCAGGGATAGGTGCACCGTATCGTAGGCCTCGCCCTCGCTGACGTCGAAGAGTTGGCAGAAATGCTGTCCTCCCGGCGACAGGCTGCAGATATCGTTGATGATCGCGCCCTTGGGAATGAAGAAATCGGTGATGGTGGGGAATTTCGAGTCGTCGTCAAAGCGGCCGTCATAGACCACAAGAACGCTGGGATCGTCGTACTCGGGCCAGATCATGACCCTCATCCGGCCGATCGACAGACCGTCCTCCGCCGGCGCTTTCGTCGCCAAGAGCGGAAACATCAGCAAGATCAGGACGAGACTGGATATCAGGACCCTTGTGCGCATTGCAAATTTCTGCCCCCGCCAAAAGCCGCCCGGGGCCAGGGGACGGCTTTGCATGAAGATGAACCAATCATCTGGTTCCAATGTTCGTATTGCTCCTAGTTCTTCTTGAACTCACACTTGCAAACCTCTTTCCTCAGGTAGGTAACGACGTTGCCGATCTCCTCATCGCTCAGCTGCCCTTTGAAGGGGGTCATGTTCTCGGTCAGACCGACGGAGTGGCCACCTTCCTTGATGACCTTGAAGAGATGCTTGTCCGGCTTCGAAGTCATGAACGTGGCGTCCGTAAGGTTCCTGGGCTTCACATCAAGGCTTTCGGCCAGCATGCCGTCTCCCTTTCCCTCGGCGCCATGGCAAGGCAGGCAGTAGCTCATGAAATTGCCGGCGCCGGATGTGTTCCCGGCGCTCCATGCACCAGCGCTTGTCGGGTCGGTCTTCTCCCCGGCGTTCACCTGGGTCATGGCGAACAGTCCGGCACCCAGCAGTACCGCCAAGAACAACGTACGACTGATTGATTCCATGATTGGACACTACCCCCTTCTAAACCCAGAATCAGCCTTAGAACCTACCCTGGATCGGTGATGCGGCACTTGACGGAAATCAAGGCCTAGAATGAATCAGGATGGCAGATTAGGGTGCTGTATTTTCTGAAAAATTCCGGTTTTTCCTTTCGGAATTCACCGGGAAAGCGCCAGCAAGAGGCATTGGCCAAGGCAACCGACCGAATGTATCCCCGATCACGAACACAATTTCCGCGGCTTGTCCTGTTTCTTTGCATCACGCTCGTCCTTCAAGGCTGCGGAGAAGGGGACGGCGGCGGCGGCGCGGCCGACCGGAGTTTGGCACCCGATTTCGAACTGACCCAGTTTGACGACGGCGGCAGCTTCCGGCTCAGTGAATACAAGGGGAATCCTGTCGTGATCAATTTCTTCGCCTCGTGGTGCACGACCTGCGGGATCGAGGTGAACGACCTTGAAACGGTCTACCGGGAATTCGCCGCAAGGAAGGTGATGTTCGTCGGCGTCGGCATCGACGACACCGAGGCCAAGGCACGCAAATACGTGGCGAAATACGGGATTACCTATCCGACCGGCCTCGATGCGACGGGAACGATAAAAAAGGACTACGGCATTTACGGCCTGCCCTACACGTTCTTCATCGACCGCAAAGGCTTCATCACCTACATCCACGCCGGCGCCGTTACCGCGGCGCTGCTGAAATATGAACTGGATAAACTTCTCTGACGGACAGCGCCGGGGAAAAGGAGGACCGACCGATCACAAGATTCCGCATCGCCATCCTTGTCATCGTTCTCGGCCTCGGCCTCGCCGCCGGGGCTCTGGGCTACCTCGTCTACATTGACGAGCCGGTCCAACAGGCGGAGACGATCGATCCCATAACCATGTTCCCGCCCGGGGGACCGTTCACCCTTGCCGGTCATGACGGGAAGACGGTCACCGACAGGGACTACCTGGGCAAGTTCATGCTCATCGCCTTCGGCTACACCTATTGTCCGGATGTCTGCCCGACCGGCCTGCAGTCCATGAGCGTGGCCCTGGACATGTTGGGCGAGCAGGCAAAGTGGGTACAGCCGATCTTCGTCACCGTCGATCCCGAGCGCGATACGCCCGAAGTGATGAAGGAGTATGTGTCCGCCTTCCATCCCAGCTTCATCGGCCTCACCGGGACGCCGGAGCAGATCGCCCAGGCCGCCAAGGGGTTTCGTGTCTATTACAACAAGTCCCGCCTGCACGACAAAGAAGGAGAGGACAAGGACGACGACGATTACTTTGTCGACCACACGGCGTCGATCTATCTGGTCGGCATCGACGGCAGGGGACTGGCGGTCTTCAACTTCGGCATGGCGGCGACGGCGGTCGAGGAGATCGCCGACCGGATGCGGCATTTCATCAATATCCAAGAGGCCCTTGCCAAGGCCAAATAAGGAGATTGGGTTTCGCGCGCGGGCGCGGCATTAGCAGACCCAATCCCGCCCCGGAAACGGCGAAACCCCAAGGTTTCCCTTGGGGTTTCCATGGTGGGCGCGGCTGGGCCCCCGCGCGCAGGCGCGGTATTGGAAGAGTTAATCCCAGGCCGAAACGAGCGAAAGGCCC
Organism: Rhodospirillales bacterium; assembly: GCA_021775195.1. GTDB lineage: Bacteria > Pseudomonadota > Alphaproteobacteria > Rhodospirillales > 2-02-FULL-58-16 > JAJFIG01. Next base: position 17,995 of record JAJFIG010000001.1, read on the forward strand.
GGGGAGCGGTCTCCTCCGGGCCTTTCATGGTGGGCGCGGCTGGGATTGAACCAGCGACCCCTGCGATGTCAACACAGTGCTCTCCCGCTGAGCTACGCGCCCTAATCCCGGGGCGGCGCAAGAATGCCGCCGGGACCGTGGCGTTTTAGTCCCATCGGGGGAAATTGGCAAGGTTGCAATGGCCCGGCGGCAGAGGTTCGGTCTTGCACGCCAGCGCCGGGACCGCTAACACATTGGTTGGGCGGCAGCGCTCCTGAAGGAGCGCGGCGCCCGCGGGAGCCACGATCCGGGAGA
>JAJFIG010000002.1 GCA_021775195.1 Rhodospirillales bacterium
GGGCCGGTGCCGCCGATACGGACCTGATCATCGCCGTCACCTACACCGACGAAATCAACATGGTCGCCTGCCAGGTTTCTCATTCCCTTTTCGACGTGCCCACCAAGATTGCCCGCGTGCGCCACCAGAGCTATCTGCAGCCCGAATGGTCGAACCTGTTTACCCGCGACAACCTGCCTATCGATGTCATCATCTCGCCGGAAATCGAGGTCGCCCGGGCCATGACCCGGCGCCTCCAGGTGCCCGGCGCCTTCGAGATGATTCCCCTGGTCGACGACAAGGTCAGGCTGTTGGGCGTGCGTTGCGCCGACGACTGCCCGATCGTCAACACGCCGCTGCGGCAGCTCACCCAGCTTTTTCCCAATCTCAACATCGTCATCGTCGGCCTGATGCGCCAGGACGAGGCGATCGTTCCCAAGGGTGACGACCAGATGTTGCCCGGCGATGAAGTCTATTTCGTCGTCGACAGCGAACAGGTGCAACGCGCCATGGCCGCCTTCGGCCACGAAGAAACCGAAGCGCGGCGCCTGTTGATCTTCGGTGGCGGTAACATCGGCCTCTTTCTCGCCCAGGAAATCGAGAACGAGCACGCCTGGGTCAAGGCCAAGGTCATCGAAGTCGATACCGAACGTGCCGAGTGGATCGCCGGGCGCCTTGACCGCACGGTGGTGATCCAGGGCGACGTGCTGGACGCGGAAATCCTGGAGGAGGCCAATGTCGCCGCGACCGAGACCATCATCGCGGTGACAAACGACGACGAGACCAACATCCTGGCCTCCTTGCTGGCCAAGCGCTACGGAAGCCAGAGGTCGATCACGCTGATCAACAAGAGCGCCTATGAACCGCTCATATCCACCCTTGGCATCGACGTCGCGGTCAGCCCCCGCAACATCACGGTCTCCACAATTCTGCAGCACGTTCGCCGCGGACGAATTCACTCGGTCCACACCCTGCGCGAGGGCTTCGGTGAACTGATCGAAGCCGAGGCCCTGGATACGTCCCCCCTTGTCGGCACTCCGCTCAAGGAGGTCAAGTTGCCCACCGGCGTCATGATCGGCGCGATTGTCCGCGAAGGTCAGATGATCAGCCCCCGTGGCGATACCGTGATCCAGGTCGAGGACCGGGTCGTCATGTTTGCCGCCGCCGAGGTGATCAGCACGGTCGAGAAACTATTTTCTGTTCAGCTTGAGTATTTTTGACGGAGAGGAACATGACGCGAATTGCGTACGTCAACGGGCGCTACGTCCCCCACGGCCAAGCCGCCGTCCACATCGAGGACCGGGGCTACCAGTTTGCCGATGGCGTTTACGAAGTCATCGCCATACACCAGGGGAATATGGTCGACGAGAAGGGGCATTTGGACCGTCTCGACCATTCCCTGGGCGAGCTCCAGATCGCGTGGCCAATGTCCCGCCAGTCTTTGCAGGTGGTGATGCGTGAGATGATCCTCCGTAACCGCATTACCAACGGCATGATTTATTTCCAGATTTCCCGCGGCGTTGCAACGCGCAATCATGCCTTCCCGGATGATACCGAAAGCGCCCTGGTCATGACCGTCCGGCATTCCCCCCCTCTTGACCAGACCGCCGCCGCCGTCACCGGCGTCAACGTGATAACTATTCCCGATATCCGCTGGGCCCGGCGCGACATCAAGTCCATATCCCTGCTCCCCAACGTGCTGGGCAAGCAGCAGGCGTCCGAGGCCGGCGCCTACGAGGCCTGGATGATCGACGGCGACGGCAACATTACCGAGGGCACGTCGTCCAACGCCTGGATCGTCAACAAGGATGGCGATTTGATCACCCGCGACGCCAGTCATGCCATTCTCAACGGCATTACCCGCCTCGCCGTGCTTGATCTCGCTCGTGCCGAAGGCGTGACCTTCGTCGAACGCCCCTTCGATGTCGCCGAGGCGAAAGACGCCCGCGAGGCCTTCGTCACAAGCACGACGTCCCTGGTCAAGCCGGTCGTCCGCATCGACGGCGATCCGGTCGGCAACGGCGGCATCGGAATGTTGACCGCAAAGATCCTGTCGTTTTACACCGACCACATGAAGGCCCAAGGAAGCGCCGTATGACCGACATTGCGGAGCGCGGCGAACCGGTCCGGCCGAGGGCGGTACTTTTTGACTGGGACAACACCCTGATCGATTCCTGGCCGGTCATTCACGAATCTTTGAACGCCACCCTGACCGCCTACGGGATTCCCCCTTGGACCATGGAGGAGACCCGCGCCCGTGTCCGTCATTCCATGCGCGACAGTTTTCCCCAACTATTCGGCGACCGTTGGGAAGAGGCCGGTGAGTTTTTCTATCGCCAATTCGCCGCCATCCATATTGACCGGATCGAACCCCGCCCGGGCGCCCGGGAAATGCTGGCGGCGTTGCACGAGGCCGGCCTCTACCTGGGTGTGGTCAGCAACAAGAAGGGCAGCTTCCTGCGTCATGAAGCGAACCATTTGGGTTGGGCGAACTATTTCGGCGCCATCGTCGGCGCCCTGGATGCACCAAGGGACAAGCCGGCCCGGGAACCCGTCGAAATGGCCCTGGCAGGCAGCACAATAGACCCGGGCGGCGAGGTCTGGTTCGTCGGCGACGCCGGCATCGATCTTGAATGCGCCGCCAATACCGGCTGTGTTCCCGTGTTGATTCGTGATGACGCACCACAGCCCGGAGAGTTCAACGGCTTCCCTCCGATTTGGCACTTCGATAATTGTCTAGCGCTTTCCAAGCGAGTCCTTAGGTTGTAAGGTACCCGGTCGATCGATAGAATTTGGCGTCGCCACGAAGGAAACGTCAAGAGGGCCGGAGCAAGATCCGACACAAGGGAAATACCCATACCATCTGCAATGAATGGGATGGGTCGGAAAATAACAAGCAGGGGGGATACACCCATGCCGTCCGAGAAAACTCAAAATGTTCAGGACGTCTTTCTAAACTACATTCGGAAGAACAAGACACCGGTAACGATCTTTCTGGTCAACGGTGTCAAATTGCAGGGAATCGTTACGTGGTTTGATAATTTCTCGGTGCTTTTGCGCCGCGATGGACACACACAACTGGTTTACAAGCACGCGATTTCAACGGTGATGCCGTCCGTACCCGTCCAATTGTTCGATCCCGAGAAGGACGACGGCAAACAGGAGGACGCCGCATAGCTTGACCGTCGTCCCGGCGCACACCCCCGTCAAGAAGGACGGCGCCGAGCGCTGCCTTGTTATTCACCCGAAACTGAAATCGGGAGGGAGCCGTACGCGCCTTCCCGACATTCGCCTGAGCGAGGCCGTGGGCCTAGCCCGCGCCATCAATCTCGACGTCGTTCATGCCGAAGTCGTTCCCGTACAGCGCCGGCGTCCCGCGACCCTTCTGGGTAAGGGCACCGTCGAGCGCGTGGCCGGCCTGTTGGCACCGCGACGGAACGGCAATGACCGCGACGGCGGCAACGGCGCGGAAGAGGACGATGACGCCGCAAAAATCTCCGTCGTCGTCCTAGACGCGGCGCTGACGCCGATCCAGCAACGCAATCTGGAACGGGCCTGGAACTGCAAGGTCATCGACCGCAGCGGGCTCATCCTGGAAATCTTCGGAGCCCGGGCGCGCACCCGGGAGGGACGGCTGCAGGTCGAACTGGCGGCACTGACCTACCAGCGCTCACGGCTGGTCCGGTCATGGACTCACCTGGAACGCCAGCGCGGCGGCTTCGGTTTCATGGGCGGTCCGGGCGAAACTCAGATCGAGGCCGACCGGCGCCAGATCGGCCAACGCATTACCCGCCTCAAGAGCCAACTGAAGAGCGTCAAACGGACACGCCAGATCCATCGTCACGCCCGCCGCCGGGTTCCCTATCCCGTGGTCGCCCTTGTCGGCTATACCAACGCCGGCAAATCGACCCTTTTCAACGCCGTGACCCGGGCCGACGTCACGGTCCGCGACCAGTTGTTCGCAACTCTCGACCCGACCATGCGGGGCCGCGACCTGCCCTCGGGGCGGACGGTGGTCCTGTCCGACACCGTCGGATTCATATCCGACCTTCCCCACGAACTGGTCAACGCCTTTCATGCCACCCTGGAGGAGGTCTGCGAGGCCGATATCATCGTTCACGTCCGCGACATCGCCCATCCCGACACCGAGGCCCAGAAGGAGGACGTCCACGCCGTACTCCTGGAACTGGGACTGGAGGACGCCGTTGGCGGCGGCCTGATCGAGGTCCTCAACAAGATCGACATGCTGACGCCCGAGGACAGGGAAAACCTAGTGAACAGGGTGGCACGGTCCAATGTCACTGTAGTGGCGATTTCGGCCCTGACAGGGGAGGGGGTTGATTCCCTGCTTGGGGCATTGGACGACCGGCTGGCGAAATCCGCCCAGCTTATCGAGGTGTCCATAACCCTCGCCGATGGAGCGTCCCTGGCCTGGCTTTACGATCATGGCGAGGTCCTCGAACGCCACGACGACGATCGGCACGCACATCTGAAAGTGCGGTTGGATACCGCCAACGCCGCCCGATTCGCCCGCCGGCAAAAGCAGCACTAAGTATCGTCCGGCCTAGTGTCCGTCCCCGGAACCGTCCTCTGCCAATTTCTACTAGTAGAACACGAAAAATTCTACTATTATCCCGCGCGGTAGCCAATCCCCGGGTTGGCCGAAACGGGAGATTTCCATGGCGACGGCACAGGCACAGCAGAAATGGCGGGACAAGAACCGTTTCGTCAAAAAGCAGCTCAACGTCATGGCGCGGAAGTTGGTGCACGAATATCTCGACGACGTTGCTTCGACGTTCGGGCTGCGGGGAAAAGGCGAGGCGGTCGCTTTCACCTGTTTCATTACCCAGGCGTTGATGCAGCGTGCCGACTTCAATGCCGAAGCGGCGCGGGTCCTTGATACCTTTGCCGAAACCTACAACCGCGACCGCGACGTCTATTCGGCCTGAAGCGGTCCGCCGTCCCGCAACACCAGAACGGCATGAATTGCCTGCAGCAGCCTGAGTTTGTCGACGAAGCCAGCGGGCTTGGGATCGACGTGGTCAAGACTGTCAACCAAGAACAAATCTGAATTTTGCAGGACCCCGCCGAGCCGCTGGCTCTCCGTTTCCGGAATGATCGGATCGTCGCGGCCGTGGACGAGCACGAAACGCACCTTGAGCGACCCCAGGTCCCGCCGCTTGAGGTCGAGCGCCACCGTATCCTCGACCACGCCCGCAGGCAGGGCGGCGACGAGCGCCGGGACCCGGTCCGGTTCCCGGTTGGCGAGCAGGGCGAACACCGAACGGCCCTCGGGCCCCAGGCGCGCCGAAAGCCCGGCGATGTCCGCGTCGGGATCGGCCAGCTTGCGATCCGCGATGGTTTTGAGCAGCGCCCGGTCATTCCCGTCCTTCATGCGGTCGGCATTGGATCGCACGAACACCCATTTCCCATAGGCGTTGGGGCGCCGGTAACGCCAGGTATCCCGGGGTCCGGTCCTGTAGTAACCGGTCGTGAAGAACGTAATGACGGCGTCGATATCGTAATAGCCGCCGATGGCAAGAAGGAAATCGACACGGCCTTCCATGCCGGACTCGAACAACCCCGCCACCGCCGGCCCGACGGCGTATGAGATGGCCGTCATGCCAGTGCGCCGCCGGCTGCTGCCGCGGCCATCCAGGAACACCGAGGCATCGGCGAGGACGCGGGCATCGGCGGGACTTACCTTGAGGTCACGGAGGTTGGGAAGGTCCGGAACCAGTACCTCGAAGCGGGCCCGCGCCAGGGTATTGGCGAAGGCGACCAGGCGCGCAGCGTCCGTGCCCTCGCGCGCCACCCCCGGCACCTGCACCATGGCCGCCAGGG
>JAJFIG010000011.1 GCA_021775195.1 Rhodospirillales bacterium
GGCGCCGTCGCGGGCGTTGCCGGAAAAGACCTTGAGGGGGGCGTCGAGACCATCGAGTCCGATACCCTTTTCTTCCAGGTAGGGGGCACCGGCAAGACTGGCGGGGGGCTTGCGGGTGGTGATGGTGACGGAACTGATTTCCCCTTCCGCCGCCGCGCGCACGGCGTCGAGCCCAAGGAGGGCGCCGGTGGGAACGATGATGCGGGCACCGGTTTCAGCCGCCAGGGTGACCAGATCGGGATGATCGAGCAGGGCGCCGACACTGACCGGCAGGAAAATCCGGCCCGCTCGAATTGCCGGCTCGGCGACCTCGACAAAGGCGCCCGCAGGAGCGCATTCGACGATGACGTCGGCATGCCCGGCGAGCGCGTCGAGGGCAACGACGGGCACCGGGCGCCGAAAACCGGCCATCCGCTTTTCCGCCTTTTCGACATCGCGGGCGGCAACGGCGGCGAGCCTGAGCCCGGGGATTCCCTGGTCCAGGCGCCGCGCCACGGCATGGCCAATGGTGCCGAACCCGCCGAAGCCGACACGCAGGTCACTATCCACGGACGGTGTCATGAGCAGGCCCTCCTTCACAAATTCGCGTCATCGGACCGGTATTCCGGGTCTTTCTAGTCAATCCGGGGGCCGTAGGCTAGACTCCCGCAGCGAAGACTTGCAAGAGAGGGCAAGGCCGGTTGCGGCTGGCGCACGTGCGCTGGTATATGGTATGCCTGCGCCCTCGAATAACAGTTTAAAACAAGTTGGGAGGTATGCCATGAGGAAAGGACTCACTCACACCGTTATCGCCGCGGCCGGATTGGCGGCTGTTGTTGCCCTGGCGCCAATGGGCTCGGCAACGGCAGCCAGTTTTCCGTGCAGCACGGCGAAGCTGGTCGTGCCCTGGAAAGCGGGTGGCGGCACGCACGTGCTGTTTTCCATCTTCGAGAAAACCATCGCCACCATGGACGTGAAGCCGAAGCTGAAGGTCGTCACGATCCCCGGCCAGGGCGGCAACAAGGGGGCCAAGGAAGCGGCCAAGGCGAAGCCCGACGGCTGCACCCTGTTCGCCATTCACCAAAGCGCTCTGACCAGTTACCTGAACGGACGCATCAAGTTCCATTTCGATGCCTTCGAGCCGGTCGCGCTCTTGACCGATACGCCGGACATCATCGGCGCGTCCGCAAATGCGCCCTGGAACAACTACGCGGACTTCCAGAAAGGCGTTCTGGCCGCGCCGAAGACGGTGCCGACGGGTGCCACTTTCGGCTCCACCAGCCAATTCGTTTGGCTGCAGCTTGAGCGCAAGACCGGCATGAAGTTCAAGTTCGTGCCCTTCGACGGCACCCGCCAGCGCATGACCGCACTGCTTTCGGGCGCCATCACGCTGGGTGGCCTGAACGTCGCGTCCGGGCGCAAGTACATCGAATCCGGTGAGCTCAAGGCCTATGCCATCGCCGCCGAAAAGCGCGACCCGGCATTGCCGAATCTGCCGACTCTGAAAGAGCTCGGCGTTGACATGGCGTTCTCGATCAAGCGCGGCGTCGTCGCGCCCAAGGGTACGCCCAAGAACCTCATCGACCACTGGGCGGCCGTCTTGAAGAAAGCGGCCGAGGACCCAGGCCTCATGAAGCAGATGGTCGCCAAGGGAACCGGCGTCCAATGGGTTGGCCCGGCCGGCTATCAGGCGTGGATCGACACCTCCTATAAGGAGTTCAAGACCATCGCCGACGAGATGGGATGGGGCAAGTAAGCCTCGAGCCTCTCGCCAAAGCGAAGGAACCAAGGGCCCGGAACGTCAAACGTTCCGGGCCCACCCTTCGTTTGATTGGCCAAATGAGGATTGACCGGCACCATGGTCCATTTCAACCGCGATAGCATCGTTGCCGTCCTGTTGCTGCTGGCAAGCGGCGTTCTCTTCTGGGCAAGCTTTGACATCCGCGAGCCCGATTACGGCGCGCTGATGCCGTCGACCTGGCCGCGCATCATCATTATCGTGTTGGCCGTCCTGTCGTTGGTCTATCTGGTGCAATCGCTTCGTGCCGGTCCGGATGAGGGCGTGGCGCAATCCGCATCCGGACGCACGCCCGGCCTCGCGGGGTTCATCGCCTATTGGCGCAACCCGCTGATCTGTTTCGCTATGTTCTTCGCCTTCCTGATCACGCTGCCGGTTCTCGGCATGCTGATCGGCGGCGTCTCGTTCGTGTTCCTGCTGATGAACCTGCTGGGCGGCTGGGAGCCGAAGCGGCTCGTCATTCACGCGGTGGTGGCGCTTGCCACCGTCGGTTCCATGTGGAGCCTGTTTACCTTCGGCCTCGGCGTGATGCTGCCGGCCGGCGAAATCTTCAACCCGTTCGCGCTGTAGGCGGCAAGGGCGCCATGATTATCGAAAACGTCCTCGCCGCCTTTGGCGCCATCTTCGCCGTCAAGACCCTCGCCTTGATGGCGCTCGGCGTCGCCGGCGGCCTGATCGCCGGCGCCATCCCCGGTTTCACCATCGCCATGGCGGTAGTGCTGACCTTGCCCTTCACCTTTTCCATGCCGCCCGAACAGGGCTTGGCCACCATGGTCAGCGTGCTGGTGGGCGGGCTTTCGGGCGGGCTGATGGCGGGCATCCTTACCGGTATTCCGGGGACGCCGTCCTCGGTGGCGACGACCTTCGACGGTTTTCCCATGGCACGCAAGGGCCGGCCGGGCCTGGCGCTCGGCCTTGGCGTCTGGTCGTCGTTCTTCGGCGGTATCTTCAGCGCCATCTGCCTGATGACGCTGGCGCCGCAACTGGCCCGGATCGGATTGGAATTTCACCCCTGGGACTATTTCATGCTGGTGATGTTCGCGTTGACGATCACCGCCAGCCTCGCCGGCAAGCATCTGGTCAAGGGCTTGATCGCGGGCGCGCTGGGGCTGTTCGTGCGCACCATCGGCGAAGACGACGCGGCCGGCATGGCGCGCTTCGATTTCGGCTCCGAGGTTCTGCTGTCAGGCTTCGATTTCATCGCCGTCCTGATCGGATTGTTCGCGTTTTCGCAATTGCTGAGCGATGTCCGCGATCCCGAAGTGGCGCGCCAGTCACTGGCCGAGCGCGGTACGGTCAAGGCGAAGATCGAACACTTGGCCGCGATCAAGGAAATCGGCAAGCGCTGGACCGTGGTCGTGCGCTCGGCGACCATCGGTGTGTTCACCGGAATTTTACCTGGCGCCGGCGGTTCGGTCGCCAATATCCTGGCCTACGATCAGGCCAAGAAGGCCTCGAAGACGCCCGAGAAATTTGGCACCGGCACGCCGGAAGGCATCATCGCGCCCGAAAGTTCCAACAACGCGGTCGAGGGCGGCGCCTTGATCACGCTGATGGCGCTCGGCATTCCGGGCGACGTGACGGCGGCGGTGATGCTGGGCGCGCTCCTGATCCACGACGTCATCCCCAGCCCCAACTTCATCAGGGACAACCCGGTGCTGGCGTACTCCATCTTCACCGCGTTCTTCATCGCGACCTTCATGATGATTGGAATGCAGTCGTTCATGCTGCGGGTGTTCGTGTTGGTGACACGAATCCGCATGTACATGCTGGCCTGCGTCATCCTCGGCTTTTGCGGCATTGGTGTCTTCGCGCTCCACAACGTGACCTTCGATCTCTGGACGCTACTGTGGTTCGGTATCCTGGGCTTCGTCATGCGCCAGTTCGGCTTTCCCCTGGCACCGATGATCCTGGGGGTCGTGCTTGGAAACATCGCCGAGTTGAACCTTGCGCGCGCGCTCGCCATCACGTCCGACCTCACGCCTTTCTTCACCCGGCCGTGGGCACTGTTCTTTTTGATCGTGGCGCTTTTTTCGGCGCTCTTCCCCTTATTCCAGGAACACCGGGGACGCCGGAAGTGGACGCTCTTTTATCTGCCGTTCGCGTGCTTCGCGGCCAGTGGGCCGCTTTATATGATGGGCGGTGTCGTGCGGCCGGTCCTGGGGACGATCCTCATCGCCTTCGCCGGCTTCGTTCTGTGGCGGCGTGCCAAGGCCGGATGGCAGCTCGAGGCGCCCCTGGAACATGCGGTGGTCTCCGACGAGGTCTGAACCGGCGCTCCGTTTGCGGGACACCCGACCTACGGATAAGGTCAATACCGCCTGTTATTGGATGCGGCCCGGCTGCGTTTCGCGATTCCAACCCGTGACGAGGAACGGTCCCGGATGCTTCTCCCGCGCATTTTCATCCCGTTCGCGGCCGGGTACTTCCTGTCCTACCTGTTCCGCGTCGTCAACGCGGTCATCGCGCCGGACCTGACCCGGGACATCGGCCTCGACGCCGCCGACCTGGGACTCCTGACCAGTGCCTACTTCCTCGCCTTCGCCGCCTTCCAGTTGCCCCTCGGTATCCTGCTCGACCGTTTCGGGCCGCGGCGGACCGAGGCGACCCTCCTGTTATTCGCCGCTGCGGGCACCTTCGTCTTCGGCACCTCGGAGACGACGTCGGGCCTGATCGTCGGGCGGGCGCTGATCGGCCTTGGCACCTCGGCGTGCCTGATGGCGGCGTTCAAGTCCTTCGTCATGTGGTTCCCCAGCGAGCGGCTGCCCTTGATCAACGGCATACAGATGGCGGCCGGCGGCCTGGGCGCCCTGACGGCGACGGCGCCGGTGGAGGCGGCCCTCCAGTTCACCGACTGGCGCGGCGTCTTCATGGGCCTGAGCGTGCTCGCCGTCATCGCCGCCGCCGCCATCTTCCTGATCGTGCCGGAGCGGGAAAGCGAACACGCGGAGGCCTCGTTCCGCGACCAACTTCGCGGCACGGCCAGCGTCTTCAAAAGCCCCGTCTTCTGGCGCATCGCGCCGCTGACGGTGATCGTGCAGGCGGCGTTCCTGTCGATCCAAAGCCTGTGGACGGGTCCGTGGCTGCACGACGTCGCCGGCCTGGAGCGGGGCGCCGTCGCCGAACACCTGTTCCTGATCGCCGCATCCATGGTCGTCGGCTTCGTCGCCAACGGCGCCATCGCCGAGCGCCTGGCCCGTTTCGGAATCAAGACGATCACCGTTGCGACGGTCGGCATGGGCGCCTTGATGGTGGTGCAGGCGGCGATCATTTTCCGCGGCGCCGACGCACCCCTGGCGCTGTGGATGCTGTTCGGCTTCTGCGGGACCACGGCAATCCTGCCCTACGCCACCCTGTCGCAGAGCTTTCCGTCACACCTGGCGGGACGGGTAATCACGGGGTTGAATGTCCTGGCGTTCTCCTGCGCCTTCCTTTCCCAGTGGGGAATCGGCGTGATCATCAACCGCTGGCCGCAGTCCGCCGACGGCGGTTACGCGCCGGAAGGCTACGAGGCGGCCTTCGGCGTGGTCCTGGCGCTGGAGGTCGCGACCCTGGCGTGGATGGCATTTTTCCGTAAGAACGTCAAAGCCTGAAGGTCGAGGTCGCCGGGCCGTCGGATTCCCATCCCCGCACCGCCAGGGTGCCGAGGGCGGCATTGGCGATCACCGAGACCCGCGTCGTCTCGTTGAGGATGGGCGGGGCGACCCAGGCGAAATCGTCGGCGGCACCGTCGCGGAGGTTTTCCATCATGGCGCAGCGCCCGAGACTGTCCTCGCCCCGGGGCCGGCCGGGCAGGTCGAGGGATACCCAGTGATTGGCGACGCTGGTGGGGGCTTCGCGGACCGCGGCCCGGTCCTCGAGGCGCTCGACGACACAGCCCTGGTCGGGTGCGGCGCCGCTGAGAGTGAAGAACCCGGGCAGGCAGAGCGGGGTTTCCACGAGCATGGTCCTGGCCTCGTCATAGGTGGCGCAGGTGTCGCAGACCCGGCGCAGCAGGTGGGCCGGCGGCAGACCGCGATTGCGCCACCAGCGGCGGCGGACAATGGCCCAGTCGAGCCAGCACGACGGCGTCATTTCGGGCATGGGCGGCTGGTTGAGGGCGACGGAAAAGCGGCCCGGCGCCATCGCCGTGGCGACACCGACGAACCCGGCCCAGGTGACGTTGCAGTAGGGGCCGGCGCCGCCGTCCTGACGGGTGACGACGACGGTGCGGCCGAGGCCGACGAGGGGCCAGTCGAGGGTCCTGAGCATGCGGCTTCCCCGGCCCGAGGGGTCGGCGCCGACGCCGGCGGTGCACGTCCATTCGTAGCTGAGATTGAGCAGGAACGCCCCCGGAACGGCGGCACGGGCGGATACGGCGGCGATTTCTCCGCGATAGGGATTGTCGGCGTCGGCGAGCCAGCGCCGGGCGATACGGTCGCCGAGGCCGAGGGCAAGGGCGCCATAATGGCGCCGCCCCATATCCAGGGTCTCCGCCAGCCGATGGGGAGCGGCATCGATCAGCGCCAGCGGGCCGCCGCTGCCGATCTCGATCAGGGGTATGGTCCGGTCAGCTGGCGCGGCGTCCAATATCGTTGTCTCCCATGCAAATCCATCGACAATGCGACCATATCACGTCTTACAAATTCGGCTCACTCCTGTCATATTTCCCCTCCCTTCCCGGGGACCGCCGCATCATCCGCCAACCGCCACGAGGCCACCATGATTCCACGCTACAGCCGGCCCGAAATGACCGCCATCTGGGAGCCCGAGACCCGGTTCCGCATTTGGTTCGAGATCGAGGCCCACGCGTGCGACGCCCAGGCCGAGCTGGGGGTGATCCCGAAGGAGGCCGTGGAAGCGGTGTGGAAGCGGGGCGCCTTCGAGGTCGAGCGGATTGACGAAATCGAACGCGAAACCCGGCACGACGTCATCGCCTTTCTCACCAATCTCGCCGAACACGTAGGCCCGGAAGCCCGGTTCGTGCACCAGGGCATGACCTCGTCGGACGTGCTCGATACCTGCCTTGCCGTGCAGATGACTCGGGCCGCCGACCTCCTGATCGCCGACCTGGACGGCCTGCTTGCGGCGCTCAAGCGCCGGGCGCTGGAGCACAAGGACACGCTGTGCATGGGCCGCAGCCACGGCATCCACGCCGAGCCCACGACCTTCGGCCTCAAGTTGGCCGGGTTCTATACGGCATTCCAACGCGGCCGGACGCGCCTGGAGACGGCCCGCGCCGAGGTCGCCACCTGCGCCATTTCCGGCGCCGTCGGCACCTTCGCCAACATCGATCCAGCGGTCGAGGCGCACGTGGCG
>JAJFIG010000101.1 GCA_021775195.1 Rhodospirillales bacterium
CCCGGCGCTGGAGACGGCGGAACCCCACATGCTGCTCAACGGCCCCGAGAGCTTCACACCCGACGGCATGTTCCTGATGGGCCAATCGCCGGAACTCCCCGGGTTCTTCGTCTGCTGCGGCCTCAATTCGGTGGGCATCGCCACCGGCGGCGGGGCCGGGCGGGCGATGGCGGAATGGGTCCTGGGCGGGCACCCGGCGGCCGACCTCTGGCCCGCCGACATCCGCCGCTTCGCCCCCTTCCACAACAACCTCCGGGCGCTCCGGGAGCGGGCCCCCGAGTCCCTGGTCATGCATTACGCCATCGCCTATCCCGACCACGAGGACGAAACCGCCCGCAACCTGCGCCTGAGCCCGCTGCACGGGCGGCTGGCGGCGAAGGGGGCGCGGTTCACCTGCCGCATGGGCTGGGAACGGCCGAAATGGTTCAAACCGGAAGGGGCCGAGGTCGACGAATCATTGACTTTCGGCAGGCCCGGGTGGTTCGACCTGGTGGCCGCCGAGCACCGGGCGGCGCGCGAAGACGTGGCGCTGTTCGATCAGACGTCGTTCGCCAAGCTCCTGGTCGCGGGGCCCGACGCCGAGGCCTTGATGCAGCGGCTCTGCGCCAACGACATGGCGGTGGCGCCGGGGCGGATGATCTATACACCGATGCTGAACGAGCGCGGCGGCTACGAAAGCGACCTCACGGTGATGCGCCTTGACGACGGATACCTGGTGATTACCGGCACGGCGCAGCCGGTGAAGGACGGCGAGTGGTTGCGCCGGCACGTCGGGGACGGCGAACGGGTCGCGGTGACCGACGTGACCTCGGCGTGGGCGGTGATCGGGGTCATGGGGCCGCGCTCCCGGGAGCTGCTGTCGCGGGTGACGCCCGCCGACCTGTCGGACGGGGCCTTTCCCTATTTCACCTGGCAGAGCATCGAGGCCGGGTACGCGACGGTGCGGGCGGCGCGGCTTTCCTACGTCGGCGAACTGGGCTGGGAGCTCTACGTGCCGACGGAATTCGCCGCCGGGCTCTATGACGCGCTCACCGACGCCGGGGACGGCCTCGGGCTCCGGGACGCCGGGGCGGCGGCGCTGACATCGCTCCGAGTGGAGAAGGGCTACCGCGCCTGGGGCCACGACCTGACGCCGGACGACACGCCGCTCGAGGCCGGTCTCGCCTTCGCCGTCAGGCCGGGCAAGGGTGTTCCCTTCATCGGCCGCGAGGCCTTTCTGCGCCAGCGGGACGCGGGCGCGGCGCGGCGCATGGTGTCCCTGGTGATGGACGACGCCGAAGCCTTTCCCATCGGCGGCGAGCCGATCCTGCACGACGGCGAAATCGTCGGGCAGGTGACGTCGGCGGCCTTCGGCCACACGGTGGGACGCGCGGTCGCGCTCGGTTACGTCGAACGAAACCCCGAGGCGATCGCGGAGATGATCGCCGCCGGCGGCTTCGCCCTCGACATCGCCTGCGAGGTGTTCACGGCGCGGGCGTCCCTGAAGGCGCCCTACGACCCGGAGGGGGCGCGGCTGAGGGGGTAGGCGGAGATTCGAACAAAAGCGGTCGTAGCCGAGCCGTAATGGGAATGGCAGGAAGTAGCTGAGGCTGTTGGAAAACTATTTTGGGGCCTAAAATCGTAGCATTTCGGGAACCAACGAAAATTTGAATGCAATAAAATCAATGGTTTAGGACTACGCCGATTTTGCAATGCTCACCAGTTTCGGCTGACAACGGCTATTTCAGGAATTTTTCAACAGCCCCAGCTAGTAGCCGACCCGCATTTTGTCTAGGAGAAAAACGGAGAACGTATTGTGCTCGGAAAATTCAAAAAAACTGGCTTTCGTCCTAGAACCTATTTGATGCCGTATTTCTTCGCCTTTTCGAGAAGGAACTGAAACTGCTGCTCCGGGCTAAGATCGGCAATTATTTCCAAGTCATTCTCATCCATTGCAAGGGTTTCATAACCCGAAGAGAGCATACAGTTGTTCATATTCGCGTTTAGCATCAATCGGTCACGATAGGAATTCGCTGCACCTTTGGCAATCCCACCTATGAATATGGCGAGTAATGGGCCGCCTTGGTAAGAGGACGATTGCTGTATGCTCTTTGATCCCTTGACAATTTCTTGGCAATATTCAATATCTCGTTTGTATTGTTCCAATTCGATGTTCGATTTGAACAATGTTCTGTAGCTCGAATTTGGTCCACTGCATCCAGCGAGTAGTGCGGACACCAAAATCAATATCGACACAATCTCGGTCCTTAACATCGGGCAGGACGTATCTATCAAGCGAATTTTCAGCATGCGCTTACTCGGTTTCGACGTACCACATGACACCCGCTGGGACCGACCCTTTCGGATAATTGATTTTGACTTGATTTAGATCTGCGACTTTCAACTTGGACGCTTCAAGTTCAGGGTATTTGGTCTGAAGAAATCGTTGAGCGCCTTTCAAGTCAGTGCCGTGTTTTACCGTTGTGCTCCAAACTGCCCAAAGCCCTCCTCCATCATTCTTATTTTCGATCCAATAGTTTCCCAAGTACAGTAATTCCCCTGGTTTAGCTGTAAAACTCAAACTGCCCAAGTTGTAATGCGTTGTGCTATTCGATGTCCAATGAGCACGTGACAAAACATAAGTGCCGGGGCGAACATCCACAACATGATATGTCTTTCTGTATTCCACTGTGCGAAGTATTGAGCTTTCGTGATGGAGCATTAGGGTCGTATTTTTTGATATACTAGGCCGCGAATTTGATGGTGCCGCTGATTTACTTATTTCAAGTTGATTTGTTTCCGGATCGAAGGGCTGCCACACTAGATCTTGATCACTGCAGTATTTTTTTAGACACTGCGTCGACAATACAACCACCGTGTCATGCTTGAGATAACTTGCCGCATTTTCGGGAGCGACATGTTTTGTAAAGTCTCTAAGAGCGCATCCACCAAGCAGGCCCGGTACTATCAACAGAATTGTACGAAAAGCTCGGTTTGACCGCACAGAGGAGATCATTTGAAGGAATACCAATATCAATTGGATTGTGCCAAAAACCCAAGCTGTACTACCAGAAAATTGTCTAATTGTAACACTTTTCTGGAGCAGACAAGGTTTTCCGCACCTTATTTGGTGTTCTGAAAACAGATCATACAATCGTGAGGCACTCTTGGGTTTGCGAGCGGCCCTATCCTGACACTGGCTCAAATGTCCGGTTCCGGGACCCAACGTTCGGGGCTGGGACGCCCCGTTGTGGCGTCAGTCCAGCACCTCGCAACCGAATTCGGCGGCGGATTCGGACATCCAGTCCCAGAAGGACCTGGAATACCCCCGGGGCACGTAGAGGTCGAAGGTGTCGCCGTCCGGGGTGTCGCGGCGGTGGACGAGGACGTCCATGTGGTGGATGGCGCTGATGGCGACGGCGTTGACGGGGAAGGCCCGGGGGTGGAGGTCGACGGGCAGGCCCTTGGCCAGGAGCGCCCGGGTCTTGGGCCCCGAAATGCGCAGGATGGTGCGGCCGTGGCCGAGGTCGGTCCAGACGGCGCGGCGGTTGTCGATGGCGCCGGGGAGCCGGGTCAGTACCGCCGGGTCGGGGGTGACGATCCACAAGCGCTCGGGTCCGGTGCGGATGATCGCCGTCTCGCCCTGGGCGGCGGCGACGGTGAAGGGCTCGGGCAGGCGCC
>JAJFIG010000102.1 GCA_021775195.1 Rhodospirillales bacterium
TGGCCAAGAGCTTCGGCGATGCGACAACCCGGGCCGAGTCAGGTATTGGCAAGCTCAAAATTGCCGCCGACGGACTCCAGGAGCAGATGCAGAAAGCCCAGTCGCTCCGCGATGATCTGGCGTTCCTGATCGAACGCGGTGGTACCGCAGCCGATCGTCTCGAAGACAGTGTGAGGGGTGCCCGCGGCAAGACAGGGCCCGGTGTTGAGACCCGCTCCGCGACCCGGGACGAAGCACCGGCCGCAGATACCAGATCGGAAGCCGAGCGTGAACTGCTCCGGGCACTTAGGGCGGCCCACTAAGCCGATGGGACAACCAAGGTCATGAGTGTAATGCGTATCCGATTCCTGCCGCTGACCATCTTTGCCGCCGCCCTGATGCTGACGGTCAAGATCAGTGACATCTGGGACGGCCTCGCTGGCGGCGCGGTCACCGTGGCCCAGGCACAGGCGGAACAATCGAAAGCAGCGGAACCATCGCGATCGGCCGACAAGGACGTGGCGGCGGACGACAAGACGACTGCTGGCGCCGCGGAGGGCAAGGGTGAGGGCGAGGGGCCCGGCGCAGGGCGGTTGGCCAGCGACGACCCCACTCTGTTGACCCAGGCCGAAATAGACCTTTTGCAACAGCTGGCGGAACGGCGAGAGGCGCTGAAGGCCCAGGAACAGGAACTGGATATGCGTACCGGGCTGCTCAAGGCAGCGGAAGCGCGCATCGATAAAAAGGTCGAAGAACTGAAGCAGTTCCAGGCGACCATCACCCAGCTCATCAAGACCTACGACGAACAGCAGGATGCGAAGACGCGGAGCCTGGTCAAAATCTACGAAAACATGAAACCAAAGGACGCGGCGCGGATTTTTGAAAAGATGGACTTGAATACCTTGCTCATGGTCGTCGAGCGCATGAAGGAACGCAAATTGGCACCGATCATGGCCAAGATGGATCCAAGCAAGGCAACGGAAATCACGGTCGAGCTTTCACGCCTGCGCGAGTTGCCCAAACCCGGCGCGGCGGTGGGCGGCTGAGCGGCGGGAGTGGGAACGCGGAGGCCGGTTACCTTTCGCATTACACGGAACTTTGGCGGGAAGCCGCCCGAGAACAGTAAGTAGGGAGTGACATATGGCTGTCGACAAAAACATGAACATCCTGATCGTGGATGACTACAAGACGATGCTGAGGATTCTCCGGAACCTTCTGCGTCAGTTGGGGTTCAGCAATATAGAAGATGCGACCGACGGCGGTATGGCACTGCAGAAACTGCGCGGTGCCGAGATCGGTCTCGTCATTTCGGACTGGAACATGGAACCGATGACCGGGATTGAGTTGCTTCGAGAGGTTCGCGGAGACGATAAACTCAAACACCTCCCGTTCATCATGATCACTGCCGAAAGCAAGACGGAGAACGTTGTCGCGGCGAAGGAAGCCGGGGTGTCCAACTACATCGTCAAACCCTTCAACGCCGAAACCCTGAAAGCCAAGATTGCCAGTGTCCTTGGAGATTTCTAGGAGGTCACGATGACTGGTGGTAACGCAAGCGCCGCGCTTGAAGCGCAACTAGAGGATTTGCGTGCGACCCACGGGGATGCGGTCAGCATCCGCGAAATCGGCGGGGTTGTCGAAAACCTCCTGGCGGCGACAAAGGGTGATCTCATGGCCGCCGACATCACCCTCTATTCGGAAATGGAATCTCTGGCCCGGTACATTCACGCCGCGAAAGCGGAGATCGCTGCCCTGTGTCCGGATGAGGTCAAGGCCGAATACCTGCCGACGGCGGCCGACGAACTCGACGCCATCATTGCGGCGACGGCGGACGCAACTCATACCATCATGGACGCGGCGGAAAAGCTGGACGGCGTCATCGAGACTCTTGACGGAAACGCGCAGGAAACAGTGATGACCGCGACGACCCAAATCTACGAAGCGTGCGGTTTCCAGGATGTTACCGGCCAGCGCATCGGCAAGGTGATCAAAGCGCTCAAGGACATCGAGATAAAAGTCGACGCTCTGGTCGCGGCCTTTGGTGAGGAAATCGCGGAATTCAAGGCCAAGGAGCAGCCCGGAAACACTGGCGAGGACCGTTCTCAGAGTGACGAGGACCTGCTGGAAGGCCCGCAGCTTGAAGGCAAGGGAAGAACCCAGGCCGAGATCGACGCGTTGCTAGACGATTTCGATTAGGTCGAAATTGATGGCCATGGATTTTGAAGACACCATCTCCGCAAACTCCGAGGAGCCTCAGGAAGGTGGATCCTCCATCGGTCTGTTCCTGGGACTTTATCTTCTCGTGCTCGCTTTCTTTATCGTTCTGGTGTCGATCTCCACTACCGAGGACGTCAAGTCGAAGGCGGTCATGGACAGCCTGACCTCGACATTTGCGACCCTGTTGCCGCCGAGTACGGATCTGACCACCTTTGTTGCCAAGGACGGCGACGTGCTTGCTGGGCACACATTCCAGCGGGAAATATCCGGGATCTTCGCTACCGTCCTCAAAATTGCCCGGGTGGAAATCGTCCGTCCAGGTCTGCAGATGCGTATAGTATTGCCGACGGAGGCATTGTTCCTCGGTCGCGGCACCCGAATTCGTCCGGCACGCTATGTCCTGCTCGATCGCCTCGTGTCGTCCCTGAGCAGCCGCCCACCGGGACTTCGCTACGACATGGATTTCATCATCACGGCGACGGGTCGTGGCGAGAAAGGCATGGTCGCCGGCCAGACCCTCGAGATGTCCCGCGCCGGCGTATTCGCGCGGGAGTTCCTGGGTCGCGGTGCTCCACCAGACAGCGTTTCGGTGGGACTGATGCCTGGAAAGGAGGATGAAATCATTTTCCTGTTTCATGTCCGCCAGCGCGGGGACGTCCCGATCCGCTTCGATAAGGTGAAAACGGAGTCGAGCCAATGACTCCCGCCGGCTTGACCACGATGGTCGACGCCGATGACTGATCAGGACGAGTTTGCGCTTGAGCCGCCGCGCACGAGCCGGGCGTGGATCGTCACCTTCACCGACTTGGTGTCCCTGATGCTGACCTTCTTCGTCATGCTGTTCTCGATGTCCAACGTCAAGGTGGACAGGTGGGAAACACTGACGGATACGTTGTCACGAAGCCTTAATCCGGTCGACAGGAGCCAGCCGATCACGGCGACTGCCAGGCTCAATATTGCCACGGTCATGCGCAAGCCGGCGATCAACCTAGACTACCTGTTCTCGGTGCTTCAGGAAACCGTCGCCGGCGACCAGCTATTGTCGCAAAGCCAGATTCTGCGTCTCGATGACCGACTGATCATCGCATTTCCCGGCGATCTCCTGTTCGAACGGGCACAGGCACAGTTGTCGCCGCGGGCCCAGGACGCGATTTTTAATCTCGGCGGAGTCTTGCGCAACGTCGGCAATCGGATCGGTGTCAACGGCCACACCGATCCGGTGCCAATCGAGGGCGGATTCTATGCCTCCAACTGGGAACTGTCCCTGGCCCGGGCCGCAGCCGTGGCTGATGCCCTTAAAGGCTCTGGTTATACCGAGGACCTGACCGCCTACGGCTTCGCCGACAGCCGGTTCAATCAACTTCCCGACCTGCCGCCGAAAGAACGGCATGCGCTGGGCCGACGGGTTGATATCGTCATCATGCCAAACCGCGAGGCCTTGTAATGGCTGGGCGTTGGATGGTGCTGGCGCTGGGTGCCATTCTGTCCATGAGCCTAACGGCGTTGCCGGCGGGAGCCGAATCGGTGCCGTTGAGGGCTGCTCCCCACGATGGGTATGGGCGGTTGGTTTTCGGATGGCCGTCGCCAGTCCAGTACCAGGCCGATATTATCGAAGGACGCCTGGTGGTCCGGTTTTCGCGCGCCATTGATGCCGAGTACGGTGGCGTTCTCAGGATTTTGAGAAAATACCTGCGGGCAGTCCAGCCATCCGGCGACGAGCGGACCGTGATCTTCGATCTCACTGGCCCGTTCCACCTGCGCCGGTTCGATCTCGGCAGTGCCGTTGTCGTCGATCTACTGGATTCTCTGCCGGCTGATGACGCTGGAACCGAAAAGGCAATCGGATCGGCGGCGGCCGTACCGATCCGGGCCGGCGAACACCGGGGCTACAGCCGCATGGTATTCGACTGGCCACGGACCGTACCTTACCGGGTCGGGCAGGTAGGAGCCGACGCGACTATTACTTTCGACGGGCGCGGCCGCATCAAACCTGGCAATTTGGCACGACAGCCGGTCAAGTACATCGGCAAGCTAAGAACGCACCAGGGCAAAGACGAGGTGTCGGTCACCTTCAAGGTCCCTGAGACGTCGCGCCTCAGACATTTCCGGGCCGGTCCCAAAGTGGTCGTGGACGTCATGGCTCCGGCGCGGATGGAAGCGACCGCGACAATCCCGCCGGTCCCGAACGGTCCCAAGGTGACACCCGCCGCTGTTGTGGTCCCGGTGGCCGGAACCCGGACTTTCCCGGTGGCGCAACCATCGGCGCGTGACACGCAAACCACTTCCGCGGGAGACAAACCGGTTTCCCTGATACCACCCAACAAGAACGCTGCCAAAGAGAAGGCCATCAAAAAGAAAACCAAAACGGTGGCCAAGGTTCCGGTGTCGGCGGGACCGCCGGCGCCGATCCCGGTGACGGCCGCGGATACCAGCGGTGATCCGGGAAAACCGGTAATTCTGCGCTTTGGATGGAAGGAACCGGTTGCCGCCGCAGTGTTCCGCCGTGGTGGCAGACTGTGGGTAATCTTCGACAGGAAGACCCGTCAGAAAGTGAACCTTCTTCGCCTGCAGGGGCGTGGCCTCTTGCGCGACGTTGAGCAAATTCCGGCCCGGGATGCGACCGTCCTGCGGATGATGACGGCGCCCGGCGTTAATCCGGTTCTCAAGCGTGAAGGACTTGCCTGGATTCTCGAATTCCGGCAGCGGGTACTCAAGGCGAGTACCCCGATCGAGATCAAACCGCAGCCCTATTCACCCATGGGCGCACGGCTGTTCCTTCCCGTCGGTGATCCCGGGGACGCGATCGTGGTCAGGGACACCGAAGTCGGCGATAACCTGGTCGTTATCCCGGTTATCCCCCTTGGACAAGGCGTTATCCGACGTTACGACTATCCCCAGGTGCGGCTGCTACCTACCGCCCAGGGTGTCCTGGTCGAGTCCCGTATCGACGATCTCCGGGTGCGTTCGATGCCTCATGGCGTCGAAGTGACCACGGTCGGGAATATGCAAATTTCTCCGGTGCCGGTGGAGGTGGCCCTGAATGCCAAGCTGGGAGTCACCCGGGTCCTCAGCAGGGTGTTCAACATGGCGGAATGGAACCCGGTGCCGCCCGCCGGATTTGTCAAGGCGAAGCAGACCCTTCAAAGGGCAGTAGCGACGGCCAGCTCGGAGACGAGGGAGAAAAACCGCCTGGGGCTGGCTCGCTTCTATTTCGCCAACGGGCTTGGTGCCGAGACCCTGGGGATCCTCCGCTGGGTGGCTAAGGCGCGTCCGGCAATTCTTGAGGATCCAGAGTTCCGGGCCCTGCGTGGCGCCAGCAAGTTTCTCATGCACCGCTATGGAGAGGCGGAAAAGGACCTCCGGCACGACAGTCTGGACGGCACCGACGAAGCCACTTTCTGGCGCGCTGCAGTCCGCGCCGCCAACGGCGACCTCGTGGGTGCGGCGGCTGACCTGGAGCGTACGGGCTCGGTCATAACGCCCTATCCCAGGGCTCTGAAGATGCCGCTCGGTATGCTGATGACGGAAGCGGCGATCGAGGCCGGCGACATCGAACGGTCGGCAGCCTATCTGAGCGTCCTTAATCTGGAAAAACCGAATCCGGCGCAAAGAAGCCAGCTCGATTTCATCGAGGGCCGCCTGAAGGAATTGGCGGGCGAGTTCGATGAAGCGGTGGGCAAGCTGGAAAAGGCCGTTGACGGTCCACACCCGCCGACCCAGGCCCGCGCGGCCGCAGCCCGCACGGAACTGCTTCTGAACCTGGACAAGATCACCCGGGCCGAGGCCATCACCGAACTGGAGAGGCTGCGTTTTGCCTGGAGAGGCGACGACTTCGAATTCAAGCAACTGCGTCGCCTGGGCCAGCTTTACATGGAAGAGGGCGACTATCGGAATGGCCTCAGGACCTTGCGCCAGGCGGCCACCCATTTTCGCCAGCACCGCAAGGCGCCGGAGGTCACCCAGGAAATGGCCGATGCCTTTATCGGGTTGTACCTTGAGGGAGGCGCCGACAGCATGGCGCCAATTACCGCGATCGCCCTTTACGACGAATTCAAGGAATTGACACCGGCCGGACCCAAGGGTGACGAAATGATCCGCAAGCTTGCGGACCGCCTGGTATCC
>JAJFIG010000103.1 GCA_021775195.1 Rhodospirillales bacterium
TATTACCGAAGGAGCGCCGCCGACCGAACGGAGGGCGGTGAACTGCTCGCTGCCGACGGTGGGAGCGACCGGCCCCGGATTGGCCCAAGTCCACCCGTTTCCGGAGGCATTGGCGACGCTGAACCAGTAATCGGTCCCGGCGGTGAGAACCACATCCTGGGGGTTCCAGGCGGCGGAGAAATGGAAGACGCCGTCACCGTCGGCATCGGTGCCTCCCGCGTTGACGAAATGCTGGCTGATGCCACCGTTCGGGGCAGTGAACGCCG
The DNA here is from genome assembly GCA_021775195.1 of Rhodospirillales bacterium. GTDB lineage: Bacteria > Pseudomonadota > Alphaproteobacteria > Rhodospirillales > 2-02-FULL-58-16 > JAJFIG01. The sequence continues at coordinate 267 of JAJFIG010000103.1, forward strand.
GCACGCCACCGGCGTCCGTGTGGAAGGTAATCTCCCAGTTGTCGGGCGCCCCGGCCAAAATGGGTGTGCTTCCCCACCATTCGACCAGGGATACGGCACCACTCGCCGCGGATGTGAAGTCGTCGGCGAGGACCGGGCCGACCGCGCTATGGAAAGACACGTGGGGCGAGTTGACCCCATTGCCCGGCCCCCCTTCGGTCCATTCGAAGGCGACGAGTGCCTCGGCCTTGTGAATGCCCGCCAGAACACTGAACAGGGACGCAGCCGTCAGGCATAGCAGGGTCCGTTTCAAGTTCATTTTCATTGTTCGTTCCTCCAGGAAGGGGAACGAGATTCGAAATTCCCCGGCGTTTATCAATTGCACAGGAAGTCATGCAATTACCGTGCCAAATTCTTGTTTCGCGCCGATTCAGGCACCTAGGTACCTGGCTGGATTTGGACCAGTTCCATTGTGTCAAGAATTCCGACACCGGTTTCGCCGGATGTGCCGTCTGATATCCGGTGTTAAGCCGGTTTATTGTTAATTTACAATATCTTAGTTCCAGAATTTGGACGGGTTCCCAGGTGTAAGGAATTCCGACACATTTGGCTTTGCTCTCCGGAGGGTGGCAACCGTCGCCGCATTACCGTTCGTGTCTTCAATGAGTTGGAGGATTCCCGCGGGCAGATCGATATGTAAGCAATTCCGACAAGCCGGGCCGCGTCGGGCGAATGCGCCTGTCGCGCCCGATCACGCACTTGTCACGCAAGCCCCCTTTGGCCGCTCCCAAACGTACTATATATAGGGCATTCGGATGCGCCGGAGCCCGGGGGGACCATCCCCAGCCAAGGAGAGAAAAACAAGTGGCCGAGATCGAAATCTACACCACGCCCTTTTGCGGTTTCTGTTACCGCGCCAAGAAGCTGCTCGCAGACAAGGGCGCCGTCTTCACCGAATACGACGTCATGATGTCGGCGGCCAAGCGCAAGGAGATGCGCGAGCGCGCCGGCGGCGACAACAAGGTCCCGCAGATCTTCATCGACGACCGCCACATCGGCGGCTCCGACAAGCTCGATGCCCTGGCGGGCAGCGGCGAGCTCGATCGGCTTCTCGGCGCCGGGGCCTGAGGCGCGGCCATGAGCACCGCCTTCAAGGTTGCCTGCGTCCAGCCCAATTCGGGCCGCGAGATCGCCCCCAATGTGGAGACCGTCAGCGCCATGGTGCGCCAGGCCCGGGCCGCCGGCGCCGATCTCATCACCACGCCCGAAAACGTCAGCATGATGGAAATCCGCAGCCGCCTCTCCCTCGAGAAGGCGCGGCCCCAGGACGAGCACCCGGCCCTCGCCGCCTTCCAGGACCTGGCCCGGGAAACCGGCGCCTGGCTGCTGGTCGGTTCCCTCGCCATCAGGCTTCCCGATGACATGATCGCCAACCGCTCCGTCCTCCTCGACGACGCCGGCACCATCGTCGCCACCTACGACAAGATCCACATGTTCGACGTCGATCTCGGCGACGGCCAGGAATACCGCGAATCGAAGACCATCCGCTCCGGCGACCGGGCGGTGATTGCCGAGACCCCATGGGGAAAGCTCGGCATGAGCGTCTGCTACGATCTTCGCTTTCCCCATCTCTACCGCGCCCTGGCCAAGGCGGGGGCCGATTTTCTCGCCGTGCCGGCGGCCTTCACCCGGACCACAGGGCGCGCCCATTGGCATGTGCTGATGCAGGCCCGGGCTATCGAGAACGGCTGTTACGTCTTCGCACCTGCCCAGTGTGGCGACCACGAGGACGGGCGCGAGACCTTCGGCCATTCCCTGATCGTCGACCCCTGGGGAGAAATCCTTGCCGACGGTGGCGAGGACGTCGGCGTGATCATGGCCGAGGTCGATGTCGCCGGAATCGCCGAGGCCCGGCGCAAGATTCCCGCCCTTACCCACGACCGCCCCTACGCCGCGCCGGAAGGCTGAAGACGGATTGTTGGCTCTTTATGACGAGGGGGTGTCCGGATGCACTTTGTGCGGTTCGGGCTCGCCGTCCTCGCGCTGGCTGGCGTCGCGGTCGTTGACGGCGCAGAGGCGCTGGATGACGCCGGGGATGGGGCCTTTCTCGACGATGCCGTGCTCGTAGGCGATCACCTGCATGCGGCCGTGCACCAGGTCCAGCAATTCGCCGCTTTTCAGCAGATGGTCGGGATTGCGCGGCCGGGAGAAGACTTCGTTGCCGCGGGCGAAGGTCTCGTAGATCAGCACCCCGCCCGGCGCCACCGAATTCAGCAGATCGGAGAACAGGGGCCGGTAGAGGTAATTGACGACGATGATCCCGGCGAAGGTGCGCCCTGGGAACGGCCACGGCCCGCCGTCCTCAAGGTCGTGCCTGATGATCTCCGCCCCGGGATCGTCCGCGAGGTCGGCCAGGGGGTCGATGTCCTTGTCGACGGCGACCACCGGGTGACCCTGGGCCAGCAGGTGGCGGGCGTGGCGGCCGCCGCCGCAGGCCATGTCCAGCACCGTTCCGCCACGGGTAATCAGCGGCGCGAACCGGCGCACCCAGGGCGACGGTTCGGTGATCCGCAGGTGCCGCGCCCGCAGGGAATCGCCGCTGGAATCGTTGGTGGCGTTTTGCATTTTATTAACGGGTTCGGCCCTAACCTTGGCAATCGGCGTGAAATGTCATTATATGACAGACATCGGTGTAACCAGGAATAACGGCGACCGGCCATGATCCTTTACCAGCTCGCCTGCGGCAACGGCCATCAGTTCGAGGCCTGGTTTCGTGACGGTGCCACCTATGACGAACAGAGCACCGCCGGCGACATTCAGTGTCCATTCTGCAGCACCACCCGTGTCAGCAAGGCGCCCATGGCCCCCAACGTCGCCACCGGGGCCGGCGGGAAGGAACCGGTCGACGAGGCGGACGTCACCGACAGGGTTCTCCAGGCGGTGGCAACCTTGACCGAACACCTTGAGGAAAACTGCGAATACGTCGGCGACGACTTCGCCGAGGAGGCCCGCCGCATTCACTACGGCGAGACCGGTGAACGGGACATCTACGGCGAGGCCACGGACCAGGAAACCGCGGAGCTCGACGACGAGGATATTTCTTACTGGCGCGTCCCCGTCCTGCCGCGCCGGGACAACTGACCGCACCCGCTGCCCGGTCCCCCGGGCGTCTTTCAATTCAGAATTCCTAGCTCCGCGTTCCGAAGGCCAGGTAGTTGACGTCCAGGTCGCGGCCGACCCGCCATGTGTCGCCCAGCGGATCGTAAATCATCCCCGTCAGGTCGCTGACGACGACGCCGTGGCGGCGGAGGCCGGCGGCCATTTCCGAGGGGCGCACGAACTTGCGCCAATCGTGGGTGCCGATGGGTAGCCATCTGAGGACGTATTCCGCTCCGACCTTGGCCAGCATCAGGGACTTGACCGTCCGGTTGAGGGTCGAAACCGCCATCACGCCGCCCGGTTTGACCAGCATGCAACTGGCCTGGAAGAAGGCGTCCAGGTCGGCGACGTGCTCCACCACTTCCATGTTGAGGACCACGTTGAAGCGCCGTTTCCCGGACGCCAGGTCCTCGGGCAGCACGCAGCGATAATCGATGTCGAGGCCGCTTTGTTCGGCGTGTACTTGAGAGACGCGGACGTTTTCCTCGGTGGCGTCGATGCCGGTGACCCGGGCCCCCAGGCGCCGCATG
>JAJFIG010000104.1 GCA_021775195.1 Rhodospirillales bacterium
GGATGCGGCATCGACAACGCGGTTGTCGAGGTCAACGGCCCCGAGGTCCCCATTATGGATGGTAGCGCGGGTCCGTTCGTGTTCCTCGTCGAATGCGCCGGCATCGCGATTCAGGAAGCGCCGCGCCGCGTCATCCGGGTCCTCAAGCCCATCACCGTCGGCGAGAACGGCAACACCGCCTCCCTGGTTCCCAGCGGCGGATTTTCCCTCAGTTTCGAGATCGACTTCGACAACGGCGCGGTTTCCCGCCAGGCCATGTCCGTCGGGTTGGTCAACGGCACCTTCAAGAAGGAACTGGCGCGGGCTCGCACCTTCGGTTTCCTTCACGAGGTCGAGCAGCTTTGGGCCGCCGGTTTGGCCCGCGGCGGTTCGCTGGACAACGCCGTCGTCATCAGCGGCGAGAAGGTCCTTAACGAAGACGGGCTGCGCTTTGACGACGAATTCGTCCGCCACAAGGTTTTGGACGCCGTCGGCGATCTTTATCTTGCCGGGGCGCCGATCATCGGCCATTTCCACGGCGTTCGTTCCGGTCACGCGACAAACAACCGGCTTTTGCGGACCATGTTTGCCGACCCCGACGCCTGGTGTTACGACGTGCCCGGCGCCGAAGGGGCCGAAGCTCCGGTGTTTGGCAGTAGTTTCGACCTGGAACCGGCGGTCGCCATCCCCGCCTGACCTGGAACCCGGCAATCGGGTTTCCAGTTTTCCCGACTTTTCCTTGCTTGAGCGTCCGTCGTTTGCTCTTCTGCGGCGCGGTCGGCTTCCGGTTGTTTCGGAACGGCCAGGCAGTGGTATAATCGGCAGGCCATGATTAAGCGATCTTATGTCATTCGAAAATCGGGGACGTCCTCGTCCATGCCCGCGCGGAGCTTTGAAGCCGGGGTCCACTGGCGGATGCCCCGTGTCGGCCTCGGCATGGTCGTTGCCCTCGGCTTTCTTGCCGCATGTTCTTTTGGTGGCGACGGCGAGGATGAGCCCTCGTTCGTGGAGCGCCCGGTCGAGCAACTTTACAGCAGCGCCAAAAATGTTCTCGAAGACGACCAGTTCAAGACCGCCGCGACCATGTTCGAGGAGGTCGAACGCCAGCATCCTTATTCGGTCTGGGCGACCCGGGCCCAGTTGATGGCCGCCTACGCCTATTACCTGAACAACGATTACGACGACGCCATCATTGCCCTGGACCGGTTCATACAGCTGCATCCGTCCAACGTCGGCATCCCCTATGCCCACTACCTGAAAGGTCTTAGCTTCTACGAGCAGATTTCAGACGTCAGCCGCGACCAGAAGATGACCGAGTTGGCGTTGAAGGCCTTCAGGGAGCTCATGGCCCGCTATCCCAAGTCCCGGTTTTCCCGTGACGCCAAGCTGAAGGTGGAGTTGACCTACAACCACCTTGCCGGCAAGGAAATGAACATCGGCCGCTATTATCTGAACCAGGGGAATTACCTGGCCGCCATCAACCGCTTCAAGTCGGTCATCGAAAACTACCAGACCACGACCCACGTGCCCGAGGCCCTGCACCGCTTGACCGAGGCCTACCGGGCGCTGGGCATCGAGGACGAGGCACGCAAGACGGCGTCCGTCTTGGGTCACAATTTTCCGGGCAGCGAGTGGTACATCGATTCCTATGAATTGATCGAGGAAAAACAGGTGCGCGAAGGCAAATTTCAGGAGAAGCCCTGGTACAAATTCTGGTAATGGGGCCTTACCATGCTGCGTACCCTGTCGATCCGCGACGTCGTCCTCATAGACCGCCTGGATCTCGATTTTCATCCTGGACTGTGCGTCCTGACCGGCGAGACCGGCGCCGGCAAGTCGATTCTGCTGGATGCCCTTGGGCTGGCGCTCGGCAGCCGCGCCGAGGCCCGGCTGGTCCGTCACGGCGCCACCCAGGCATCGGTAACGGCGGTATTCGAGCCCGCCGCCGGCCATCCCGTCCACGGACTTCTCGCCGGGCATGGTGTCGGTGACGGGGAGGACGGCGGCGCGACCGTCATCCTGCGCCGGGTACTTGGTGCCGACGGGCGCTCCCGCGCCTTCCTCAACGATCAGCCGGTCAGCGTTTCGCTGCTGCGTCAGGTGGCGGATACCTTGGCCGAGACCCATGGCCAGTTCGAGAGCCAGCGCCTTCTCTCGCCCGCCAGTCACCGCGACCTTCTCGACGCCTACGGCGGGCTGGCGCCCGAGCGGGGGCGGGTACGCGAGTCGTTCCTGTCTTTACGCCGCGCCGGCGAGGCCCGGGCCCGGGCCGGCGAGGCCCTCTTGGCGGCGCGCCGCGACGAGGAGTTCCTGCGCTACGCCGTCGACGAGCTGACCGCCCTCGACCCCAAGCCGGGGGAAGAGGAGACCCTGGCCAGTCAGCGGTCCGTCATGATGCACGGCGAAAAGGTGCTCGATGCCCTGAACCAGGCGGCGGCCGAGCTACAGCGGGATACCGGGGTCGAGGCCGCCCTGCGCGGGGCCGTGCGCCATCTCGAGCGGGTCGCCGAAATGGCTGGCGGCCGCCTTGACGACGCCGTCGCCGCCCTCGACCGCGCCGCC
>JAJFIG010000105.1 GCA_021775195.1 Rhodospirillales bacterium
GGTCGCGGCTGGTCGCGCCGTCCGGCTACGTTCTCCATGGCCTCGGCGTCTTCCCCGCCATCTGCACCAGCGGCGCTTCCGGAGACGGATCCGGAATCCTGGCCAAACGCCTGGAGCAACGCGGCAAGACCGTGGCGATCATGGAATCCTGGCGCAAGGCCGGGCTCAAGGAGTTGGACCGGCGCCGGACCCTGCGCGCCGCCTGCCCCGCCCAGCGCCGCCACGAGGCCTTCGACATCGACGTCGCCCATCGCCTCCTCGTCGACCCGGCCCTTTATCTCCGCGCCCTCGACGTATCGGCGACGACGGCGACGGCGCAGTTCTGACACTGCTGGCGACCTTGACAGGTTCGCCGCACGTAGTATGGTGCGCCGCCTGAAAACAGCAACGTCGCCCGACCGGGAACCGGAACCATGGCCAAACCCAATACCATCCTGATCAAGCTGGTCAGCACGGCAGACACCGGGTTCTTTTACGTCACCAAGAAGAACCCCAGGAATTCCACCGAAAAGATGGAATTTCGCAAGTATGACCCGGTGGTCCGCAAGCACGTGCTGTTCAAGGAATCCAAGATCAAGTAACCGTCGGCGCCAACGCGTCAGCCAAGGTACCTGGACACCGTGCCGATAAGACTGTCGATGGAAACCGGCTTCGCCAGGTAGCCCTCGCAACCCCCCTCCAGAAATTTTTCCTCGTCACCCTTCATGGCGAAAGCCGTGACCGCGACCACCGGTATGTCCTTGAGGGCGTCATCGGCCTTGATCATCCGGGTGACATCGAGGCCCGAAATCTCCGGCAACTGAATATCCATGAGGATGAGGTCGGGGCGGTGCTCCCCGGCCAGCCTGACTGCGTCATGGCCGTTCCGGGTCAGAACCGTGTTGTATCCGTGAGCCTGGAGCAGATCGTTGAACAATTTCAGATTGAGTTCGTTGTCCTCGACGATGAGGATAGTCTTCGCCACCGTCCGTCCCCTTCCGCGGAAATCACCCGTGGCGGATGATGCGGGAACCGCCGGGCCGAGTCAAACGCCGGCACAAGAAAGAAGGCCGCCTGGGGAGGGCGGCCTGTGGAGTATCCTGGTAAGGGATGAGGAAGACTAACAAGTCAGGGAGTAAGAATTCAAAACAAGCCCGCCACCTTAAAATCAAATGGAAGTTGCAGCACCAGGATCAGTAGGACCAGCACCGCGGCCACACAGAATGTTTTCACAAAAAGGCCCATCAGGCGTCTCGTCACTTCTATCCGAATTAAATACGGCTGCAATCATCATGTGCACCATAATGCCCGACTCGCGGCAAGAATGATGTGATTGCCGTCACAGATGCTTGAAATTTAATTCAAATGTCCCCGAGGCGCTCAAACGGCGCCGCGCACTTCCTCGACCATGTCTTCCAGGCGCTCGATGTCGGGAATGACCATGCTGTCCTTCTTGCGTTCGACCATGCCCTGGCGGGCAAGATCGTTGAGCACCCGGGCAACGGTCTCCCGGGTCGTGCTGACCCGGCTGGCGATGTCGCCGTGGACGGGAATCGGTTTGATGGTCGCCCGGTTTCCGTCGGCCCCCGCCACCGCCCGTGCCAGACGCAGCAGTTCGGCATGGACCCTGTTGTTGGCGCCCAGCGTGCTCAGGTCCATGATCCGTTCGGTGGTACTCCGCACAACCCGGGCCAGGTGGATCATCACCTTCAACGCCACCGGCGGGTGCTTTTCCAACACGCCGAGAAACTGATCCGGCGGCATCGACGCGATCTGGCAGTCGGTGAGGGCCATGACGCTGGCCGAGCGGGGCTGGCCGTCGATGGCGGCCAGTTCGCCGAAATGGCGACCTTCGGGCAGATCGTCGAAAGTCACTTCACGGCCCGAAAGCGAGTAGTTTACCACCCGCACGGTCCCCTCGACGACGAAGAAGACATCCCGGGCCTCGCTCTGGCGGTCGATGATCTGCTCCTGGGGGGAATACCGCCGCCAGCGGCAGGACCGATCGAGGGTTTCCAGTTCGCCGGCATCGAGGTCGCTGAGAAGCGCGATCCCGACCAGGGTCTGCGATGCGGTATCGGCCACGTTTGCGTCCTTCCGACGTTCGTGGATATCACCATCGACTGGTCAGATATAGGCCACCGGTTCATTACGCCATCGAATCGGTGTCAGCCGCGGTCTGCGATTGTAGTTGGCGGCCCGCCGCGTGTGTATCCCTAAAGTCCGCTGCCGCCACGGCGATAGAGCGCTATCCAATCTCTAGACCGTCATGGCAACGCCGCCCCGCCGCGGGTCGCCGGCACCTTCGAAACGGCCACCGCAGGGGTGTGCCAGAACCGAATGGACACCGCCGAAGAACAGGTTGCGTTCCTCCCAGGTCTCGACCCGCGGGAACTGCCGGGCCACTGCCTCGACGTCGGCAGCGTTGAAACCGGCCTCGACACTGAGCAGATCGTTCTCGAAGTGGATCCTGGGGCTTTCCACCGCGTCGTGCACACCCATGTCGAATTCCAGCAGGTTGAGCAGAACCTGGAGGATGGCGGTGCGGATACGGTTCGATCCGCCCGAACCCATGGCGGCGACCGCGTCGTCGTCAAAAACGACCAGGGTCGGCGCCATCATCGAACACATCCGCGTGTCCGGGGGCCACTGGTGGAAGCCGTGGGGGTTGATATCCTCCTCGCCGAGGAGGTTGTTCATCATGATGCCCGTGTCCGGCACCAGGTAGCCCGATCCCTCGCCGTTGGAGGCCGTCAAGGCTGCGGCATTTCCCCGGGCATCGATGACGCTGATGTGGGTCGTGCCGTGCGTGGCCGTGGGCCGGCCCAGAATTTCCCGGCGGTAGGTTTCCAGGAACCGGGGATCCAGCATGGTGTCGGCGTGATCATCGGCGTCGTTCTCATGCAGTCGGCTCTCCACCCTTGCCCGGTTGGTGAGGTCCATGGTCCGGGCCAGCAGTTCAAGATGGGCCGCCGAACCGAACCCCATCGCCGCCATGCCCGAACCCTTGAGGAGCTCGAGTGCGAAGGCGATCAGGATGCCGCCCGTCGACGGTGGCGGGTTGGTCAGCAGGCGTACGTCGCGGTTGTGCACTTCCAAAGGCTGGCGCAGCTCAACTTGGTAGCCGGCAAGGTCGGAGGCGCACAGCAGGCCGCCGCCGGTGCGACACGCCTCGGCGACGGCATGGGCGATATCGCCCCGGTAAAAGAGATCCTCGCCTTCGCGGGCCAGGGCCTCGAGGGTATCGGCGAAAGCCGGCAGGAAGAATGTCTCGCCTTCGCCGAGAAGATGGCCCGGGTTCCGGCGGCTGCCAAAGAAGGCCCGGCATTGGGCGTTGGAAGTGTAAATCTTCTCGACGACGCTGAAGATATAGGCCTGCAGGCGGTTAACCTCAAACCCGTCGCGGGCGA
>JAJFIG010000106.1 GCA_021775195.1 Rhodospirillales bacterium
ACTGGTTCGCCCTGCCTTATGAGGAACGCGACTATCGTGACGGGCTCGGCGATGGAGTCGAACAGCTTCGCATCGCCTTCAGTCCCACCCTCGGTTATGTCGATGGGGTCGATCCCGAGGTCGCCGACCGGGTCGCGGCGGCGGCCCGGGCTTTCGAGGCCCTGGGAGCGACGGTGGAGGAGGCCGACCCTGGTTTCGACAGCCCGCGCGATATCTTTCTCACCCATTGGAGCGTCGGTTCGGCCAAGTTTGTTGCCGATTTCTCCCCAGAACGGCAGGACGTCATGGAGGACGCGTTCCGGGACCTAGCCCGGCACGGTGCCGAGACGCCGCTTTTCGACTATCTCGATGCCGTTGCGGGGCGTTACCACCTATGCCAGACAATGCGTGAATTCCACGATGACTACGATCTGCTGCTGACCCCGTCGCTGCCGATCCCTGCTTTCCAGGCAGGCCGCGATACACCCGACGCCGGGAACCAGGAGCAATGGGTCGACTGGACGCCCTTCAGCTATCCTTTCAACCTGACGCAGCAGCCGGCGGCGTCCGTGCCTTGCGGCTTCACTTCGCAAGGTCTGCCGGTTGGTCTCCAGATCGTCGGGCCGATGTATAGCGACGCCCTGGTGCTCCGCGCCGCCCACGCCTACGAGCAAGCGCATCCCTTCCAGATGCCGGATACCAACCTGCACAAATAGATAGCGATTGTGATCGCGTTTCCCGCGTCCTCGGCAGGAGGGGAGGCGCCGGCGATGCCCTGGCTCCGCCGGAGGCTTCGCCGAGGCGAGCGGGGACATCGTCAAGTCATTCCGACGCCACCGATTTCCACGCCAGCGCCGTTTGCGCTTGCCAGCCCGGCGTACGGTGCGCATATGCAGGGCATGCACCACAGGTCCCGCTTTTTCACCTGGGCGGCTTGGCAGCCCTGGGTCATGTGGCTCATCGGTGCCGTCTTCTATTTCTACGCCTTCTTCCAGCGCACGGCGCCGAGCGCCATGGTGCCCGAGCTGATGACCGACTTCCGAGTCTCGGCGGTGGCCCTCGGTCAACTGTCGGCCTATTACTTCTACGCCTACGCGGCGATGCAGATTCCCACCGGCATCCTCGCCGACTACTGGGGACCGAAGCGGCTGCTTCTCGCCGCCGCCGCCCTTTCCGGCCTCGGCAGCCTGCTGTTCGCCACCGCCGAGGGGATGATCATGGCAGCCGTCGGGCGCCTGCTGATCGGCGCCGGTGCCGGGTTCGGGTTCGTCAGCACCTTGAAGATCGTCGCCGAATGGTTCCCGCCCCGGCGCCTGGCGATGCTGAGCGGCCTGACCATGACCCTGGGCATGGCCGGCGGCATCGCCGGTCAAGGGCCGCTGGCGGCGGGAATATCCCTGTTCGGGTGGCGGCCGATCATGCTGGGTGCCGCCGTCATCGCCCTGGTCGGCTGCGTCATCGTCATTCTGGTATTCCGCAACCGCCCGCCGAAGCTGCGGGACCGGGGTTTCGAAACGGCAGATTCGGGTCCGTCCCGCACCCTGGGCCTGCTGGCGGCCCTGAAACGCCCGCAGACATGGATCATCGCCGGTTTCGGTTTCGCCATCGCGACGGTGATGTTCGCATTCGGCGGTCTGTGGGGGGTGCCGTACCTGATGCAGGTGCGCGGCCTGTCCCGGGTCGACGCGGCATTCGCGGCGTCCCTGATTCTCCTCGGCTGGGGCTGTTCGGCGCCGCTGGTGGGCTGGCTGTCGGACCGCATCGGGCGGCGCCGGCCGATGCTGATGGTATCGGCGCTGCTCGCCACCGTCAGTATCGGCGTGCTTCTCTACACCCCCGGCCTGCCGCTGGCGGCAATCAATCTTCTGCTCCTCGGCCACGGCATCGCGGTCGCCGGGATCGTGGTCTGTTTCGCCGCTGTCCGCGAGCAAAACGCGCCGGAAGACGCCGGGGCCGCCATGGCCCTGGTCAACATGGCGATCATCGCCTCGGGCGCCATCATGCAGCCGCTGGTGGGCTGGCTGCTGGATGTGGGCTGGCGGGGCGGTTTCGAAAGCGGCGGCCGCCTTTACGATGCCGCGGCCTACCAGGCCGCCTTCCTGGTGCTGCCGGTATCCTGCGTCTTCGCCTTACTGCTGGCGATGTTCGTCCGCGACCCTCCCGCCAAGCCACAGGGCTAGGCGGCGGCGATTTTCCGGGCGGGAGCGGTGATGGCGCGCAGGCGTTCGGTGCCGGCCGGTTCTTCCGCCAGCATGGGGACGACGGCGAGGCGCCCGGCGAGGCCGTTTCGGACCTTTTCGATCTCGGCGATCTCGGCCCGGGCCCGGGCCTGGAGCAGCGGGTGGCCGGGGCCGGCCGCCGCCAGGGAGGCATTGACGATCCAACCCCAGGGCTCGATGCCGGCACGCCCGAGGTCTTCCTGCAGGCGGGCGGCCTCGAGAACCGGCGTAGTCTCCGGCAAGGCGACCATGAGAACCCGGGTCTTTTCGGGATCCTGGAGGCGCATCATCGGGGTTACCATGCGGCCCGGCCCGTCGTCGCTATGGCGCATGATGTCGCGGTGGTAGGCGCCGGTGGTGTCGAGGAGCAGCAGGGTGTGGCCGGTGGGGGCGGTGTCGACGACGACGAAATGGCGCCCGCTTTCACGGATGATCTGCGAGAAGGCCTGGAAGACGGCAATCTCCTCGGTGCACGGCGAGCGCAGGTCCTCCTCGAGCGAGGCGCGGCCCTCGGCGTCGAGATCCCGGCCCTTGGTCTCGAGGATGTTGTGGGCATAACGCGCCGTCTCCGCCGCCGGGTCGATGCGGCTGACGGTGAGGCCGGGCAGATCGTCGCCCAAGGTCTCGGCCAGGTTGGCGGCGGGATCGGTGGTGGTCAGATGCACCTGGTGGCCACGGGACGCCAGGTCGGCGGCGATGGCCGCGGCCATGGTTGTCTTGCCGACGCCGCCCTTGCCCATGAGCATGATCAGCCCCTTGCCCGGCCCCTCGAGCCCCTCGACCAGGGCGCCCAGGGCCGGCAGGTCATGGCCCAGGGTGCCGGCGGCCGACGTATCGGCGGCCACGGCTTGGGCGTCGGGATCGGAGAAGGCGCGGAGCGCCTCGACGCCGACCAGGTTCACGGGCAGCAGCGGAAGTTCCGAACGGCCCCGCCATTTGATCGACGGATCGAGGCCGTCGAGGGCCGCCCGGTCCCTGTCGGCGAGGGCCCGGGCCAGGGGGTCGCCGCCGTCATCGGCGGGCATCAGGCCGTTGATGGCAAGGTGCTGGTTGTGCATGCCGATGCCGGCCAGTTCGCGGGACGTGCGCTCGGCCTCGGCGATGGCGGCGGGGCGCGGTCGGGCGACGAGGACCAGGAGGGTACGGTCGGCATCGGCGAGGGCGTCGACGGCCTCGGCATAGCGCGAGCGCTGCTTCTCGAGCCCGGCCAGGGGGCCCAGGCAGGACCCGCTGCCCGGGTTCTCGGTGAGGTAGCGGTTCCAGGCACCGGGAAGCTTGAGCAGGCGGATGGTGTGGCCGGTGGGCGCGGTGTCGAAAATGATGTGGTCGAAGCGCTCGACGAGATCGCGGTCGCCGAGGAGATGGGTGAACTCGTCGAAGGCGGAGATCTCGGTGGTGCAGGCGCCCGAGAGCTGTTCGCTGATGCCGGCGATCTCGTCCGCGGGCAGGGTGCCCTCCAGGGGCTCGACGACGCGGCGGCGGTATACCGACGCCGCGGCCTCGGGATCGATCTCCAGCGCCGTCAGCCCGGGAACGGCGTCAATGGGAGTCAGGTGGTTGCCGACGGGGGTCTCGAAGACCTGGGCGACGTTGGACGCCGGGTCGGTGCTGACGACGAGGACGCGCTTACCGGCGTCGGCAAGATTGACGGCGGTGGCGCAGGCGAACGTGGTTTTGCCGACTCCCCCTTTGCCGGTGAAAAGAACGAACTTGGGCAGGTTGTCGAACATGGAGTGGTTCCTTCAGGTGATGAGGTCGGGCCGGAGGCGGCGACGCGGGGGTGTCGGTGACACTATCTATCACTGTTGGCTTATATAGTCTCCACCTCCGACGCTTACCAGGGCAGCGGAGAACCCGTCGACGTCGGCGTTGGCGTTATTTCGGCCGCTCGATGGTCACCCAGGCGCCGTCACGTTTGACCCGGGCGTGGCCGTTCTCGAATTCGCGCGCGTCTGTATACCGCGGGGGGATGACGACGGCGCCGGTTTTATCGATGTAGCCCCACGTCCCCCCGACCATGGCGATGTGCTCGCCGTCCTTCTCCTCGCGACAGCCGGCGCAGACGGCGGCGAGGCCTTCGGAAAAGGGCCGGGCGTAATCGTAGCGGGCCGGGATGGCGACCTTGCCGCCTTCATCGAAGAAGCCGAATTTTCCACCCTCGGTGAAGCGTGCAAGGCCGTCGGAGAACGGGTCGGGACCGTTGTCGACCACGTGGGGCCGGATGACGGCGTTCCCCCTAGTGTCGATGTAGAGCCATTCCTTATCGGTGGCGACCGCCGCGATGCCCTTGAGGGAGAAGTCACGGGCGATGATGTACGTCGGTTCGATGACGACGGCACCGGTCCGGTCCTGGTAGCCCCAGCGCTCGCCCCCTCCCCGGTCCTCGGCGAAGGGTACCGGCAGGTGCTTGGCAAACGCCGCCGTGGCAAGAAAAACGCCGACCAGGAACGCCGACAACAGCAGGGCAAGGGGTTTCATGATCCTAATAGATAGCGGCGATCACCCGCCGCCGCCAGCGGGGAAACTGCCCGATCCCGGGATTCCTAACGGCGACCAGGAAGGTGGGCGCGGCGGCGGCGCATGACGCCGAGGCCGGCGAGGCCGACCCCAAAAATGGCCAGCGTGGCGGGTTCCGGGATCCATATGCCGATTAGCGGCTCGAGTTGGATTTGTTGTGGGCCAAATGCCAACTGGGCATCAAACGGGGCCGCGGGCAGAGTTTCAAACAGGAAATGAATGTCATGAAAAACCAGATCGCTGGTGGGGGTTATGCCCTGAATTTCAAAAAAACCTGGAGCACCCGCGGTCGTCGCGCCCGCAAACGCGGTGTTTGGTATTTCGTTGCCGTTTTCGTCGGTCAGGAACCCTGTGTAGGCGGACGGACTGAAGGTCAGCGCGGTTGAAAACAAACCCGGAAAATAGGTTTGGCCAGCGAAGAACTCGATATGTTTCATGTCGCTGAATACGAGATCAAACGCGGTATTGCTGGGCCCCCCCAGGTCACCGGCGTTCACGGTGAAGCTGCCGCATACCGTGCAGTTCGTTCCGACCGGCCCTGGATCGACGATGATCGCCTTCGCATTTCCGGCCATTCCGAGGGTCGCCAACGCCAGCGAACCAGCAAGCAGAATTCTAAACATACCCGATCCTCCCCATACAAGCGGCGTGCCTTATTGATTTTGAGAAGTCGATGCAAATTTCGTGCCAGTTTTGCTAAATTGTTTTTTTTCAATAGCTTATGGATTTCCTTGGGTTGCGCAAAACGTAAGACTGTAAAGTATACCGACACTTTTTGTTGCGTCATTTGCCGCCACCAGGCCGGTCTGTTTGTAATTATCGTTTATTTACAACGTGTTGGAAAAACTTCTGAGCCCAATCGAAAGGTGTAAATGATTCCGACGAAAATAACCAACAATTGCATAATATAGTATGCAAAACGGTCGATTTAGGTTTGGTTCCAAGGCGCTACGGGTTGAGGAGCGGTGCTTGGACTTGTAAAGAATTCCGACACTTTCTCGAATATTAGGATTTTCGGCCTAAATGATGCTTTGCTTCGGTGAGCAGGCGTTTGATC
>JAJFIG010000107.1 GCA_021775195.1 Rhodospirillales bacterium
AACCCGGCCATGGGCTGGCGCGCGCTGCGGGTCACCCTCGATCACCCGGCCATGCTGCGCCAGCAGATCCGTGCCCTGATTCGCGCCGCCGCCGGGCGCGACCTTTGCCTGATGTTTCCCATGGTCACGGAAACGGCGGAGTACGACGACGCCTGCAAGGTCCTGCAAAAGGAGTTGGCGCGCGAGGAAGCGCGCGGCGGCACCCTTCCCGAAAACATCGCCGTGGGTGCCATGCTCGAGGTGCCGGCGTTGATGTTTCAACTGCCCAGCCTTTTGAAACGGGTGGATTTCCTGTCGGTGGGCAGCAACGACCTATTCCAGTTTCTCTTTGCCAGCGACCGTTCGAACCCGCATTTGGCGGACCGGTACGATCCCCTGTCATCGGCGGTCCTGTCGTCGCTGCGCACCGTGGTCGACGCCTGCCGGGCGGCGGATGTACCCCTCAGCCTTTGCGGTGAAATGGCTGGCTGGCCGCTCGATGCCATGGCATTGATTGGGCTCGGGTTTCGCAATCTTTCCATCGCCCCATCTGCCGTCGGACCCGTCAAGGCGATGATCAGGAGCCTTCATACGGCACCTTTGCAGCAGTATATCGACTCCCTTCTCGACCACCCCGGACACAGCGTTCGCGAAAACCTCAGGGCCTTCGCTAAAGACCATGGAGTCATTACTTAAGTTTCCCCCGTTTGGGTCTTGAAATTTCTTAATAAATGGTCAGAATAACCGACAATTGGTACGGTTTATATCGCCCGCCAACGGTGTGGCCGTATCGTTTTTCAACTTCTCGGGTGAACGCCGTCACGAGTTGACAGAACCGCAGGCGGGTAACGGTTCGAACTCGGGAACTTTGGGATTCCGGGGGCCTGTTGAACGCAGATAATTCCTCTCCGGCATCGCCGACGGAAAGCCAATCGGACCGCGACAGCGGTCCCGGCGTCGGCGCGTTGTTGCGGGCTTCGCGGCTGAGGTGTGGCGAGGACCTGCGCGCCGTCGCCCACCTGTTGCGCATCCGGCTGTCCTACCTCGAGGCGATCGAGGATGGCCGTTTCAACGACCTGCCCGGATCGACCTATGCCATCGGTTTCGTTCGCGCCTATTCCGAGCACCTTGGCCTGGACAGCGAAGAGGTCATCCGCCGCTTCAAGGCCGAGACCTCCGAGACCAGCGGAACCACGCCACGCCTCGAGTTTCCGGTCCCGGTTCCCGAACGCGGCATTCCCGGTGGGGCGGTCCTATTCGTGGGCGTGGTCCTCGCCGTCATCGCCTACGGTGGCTGGTATGCCAGTACGACCAAGGACAGTTTTCTCGCCGAGTTGATCTCGCCCATTCCCGAGCGCCTCGCCGCCCTCTTGCCCGAGGAAGGCACGCCGCCCGCCGTCGATGCCGCCGGTGCCAACAAGGAGACCGATGGGCCATCCTCTCCGACGGCGGCAACGGCGGCGACGCCCGCCATCGAGCAACCGGCGCCGAAAGATGCGGGCACGGAAGCGGAGCAATCGGTAGCGGCCGAGCAGCCGGTGGCCGATCCGCCAGCGGAACCGGCACCCGTGACGGCGGCGACCGACCAGCCCGCCATACTGACGCCGCCGCCGGCTACCAATTCGCCAACACCGCAATCGGAATCCGTGGCCACCGGCGCCACCACCTCGAGCGGACCGGAAACTCCAGCACAGGCCACCGGGGATCAGGTCGCGGAAAATGCTGCCGGACAGGTGCCGCCCGCATTGCCGCCATCCGGCCAGGACAGCGCCCGGGACCTCACGCCGGCTTCCGAGGCAACGCCTCCCGCCACCGAAAATGCCGGGGCCGCGGCCAGGGATGCCGCCAAGGCGGCCGCCGAGGCGGAGAAGAAAGTCAAATTGCCTTCCATCTCCACGGCGACATCAGGGGAAAGCGCGACAGTGGCGCCCGTGACGCCAACGGTTACACCGCCGCCGGCGGCCAATGACGAAAAGGCGAAACCGGCCGCGGAAACGGCGTCGGCGGATGCCGGGACGTCCGCCACCACGCCGCCGCCGGCCGTGGAAAACCCGCAGGTTGCCGCCGTGCCGCCGCCGGCGAAACCGTCCATCGGCGACGGCAGCGCGACGGCCAGCGAGACCTCGCGGGCGGGTCAGGTTTTCGGCGCCCAGGACGAGATTTCGCGCATCCTGGTGCGCGCCAAGTCCAACAGTTGGATTCAGGTTCGTGACGACAACGGCAATCAGTTGCTGTTGACCCGCTTGCTCCGGGCGGGGGACAGCTACCGCGTCCCCGACCGTCCCGGATTGACGCTGTTGACCGGCAATGCCGGGGCACTGGAAATCCTGGTCGACGGCGAGACCGTGCCGTCTATCGGGCCACCGGGGGCGGTGCGCCGCGGCGTTCTCCTCGACATCAATCGCCTGCGCGAGGGAACGGCGGTCACCAACTGATGAGCCCCTTGGCGGCGCCGGCCACGGAGACGATGGCATAGGGGGGCACTCGGCGCCGCGTCGCCACTATCGTCGTCGATTTCTCCCCCACGGAACGTTTTGCAAAGGCCCTTTGGGCCTTGACCAGTGAGCCGACGACGCGGCAAATAGCCCCAGAGGGGGCACAGCCCACCGATATCGCAACGAGGGACGCGCAGCCATGACCGACAATCCCCGCCCCATTTCCCGTCGCAAGAGCGTTGCGGTCGGGGTCGGTGGTGTCGTCATTGGCGGCGAGGCGCCGATTCTCGTCCAGTCCATGACCAACACCGACACCGCCGACGTCGAGGCGACGGTGGCCCAGGTCACGGACCTGGCCCGGGCCGGTTCCGAACTGGTGCGCATCACCGTCGACCGCGAGGACGCGGCCCGCGCCGTGCCTCGGATCCGCGAAGGTCTCGACCGCCAGGGCATCGGCGTTCCCCTGATCGGGGACTTTCATTACATCGGGCATACACTGCTGACCAAATACCCGGATTGTGCCGAGGCCCTGGCCAAGTACCGCATCAACCCGGGCAATGTCGGCCACGGGGAAAAGCGGGATACCCGGTTCTCGACCATGATCGAGGTCGCGCTTCGCTATGACCGCCCGGTGCGCATCGGTGTCAACTGGGGCAGTCTCGACCAGGACCTGCTGACCACCCTGATGGACGAGAACGCCCGTTCCGCCCAGCCCGTGACCGCCGCCGACGTGACCCGCGAGGCCCTGGTCGTTTCGGCCTTGAGCAATGCCGCCCGGGCCGAGGAACTGGGGTTGGGGCGGGACAGGATCGTGCTTTCCTGCAAGGTCAGTTCGGTCCAGGATCTGGTTGCGGTATACGCCAGCCTGGCGGCGCGCAGCGACCATGCCCTCCATCTCGGTCTCACCGAGGCGGGCATGGGCTCCAAGGGGATCGTCGCTTCGACGGCGGCCATGTCGGTCCTTCTGCAACAGGGGATCGGCGATACCATCCGGGTTTCCCTGACCCCGAAACCGGGCGGCGACCGCACCCGCGAGGTGATCGTTGCCCAGGAAATCCTCCAGACCATGGGCCTGCGCGCGTTCACGCCCCTGGTGACCGCCTGTCCCGGCTGCGGGCGCACAACCAGCACGGTGTTCCAGCATCTCGCCGAGAAGATCCAGGACCATGTCCGTGCCCGGATGCCGGTCTGGCGCCAGCGCTACGTCGGGGTCGAGACCATGAACCTTGCCGTCATGGGGTGTATCGTCAACGGCCCCGGGGAAAGCAAGCATGCGGATATCGGCATAAGCCTCCCCGGCACCGGCGAGGAGCCATCGGCTCCGGTCTTCATCGACGGCCGCAAAACCGTCACCTTGCGCGGCCCGGACATCGCTGAGGAATTCCAGCGCATCGTCGACGACTACGTTGAAACCCGGTACGCCAAACGGGACCCCGGACCCACCGCCCAGGAACCGGTGGAGGACGCGGGTCCTGTTTCCACCGCTGCCCAGTAGACGGACCGCCGAGCCGATGTCGTCCCTTCAGCCGGTCCGCGGCACTCACGATATTCTGTCGGACGAAAGCCGCCGCCATCGTTGGGTGAGCAAAACCGCCCGCGCCATCGCCGCCAGCTACGGCTACGGGGAAATCGCCACGCCGATCTTCGAATTCACCGAGGTCTTCGCACGTACCCTGGGCGAGACATCGGACATCGTCACCAAGGAGATGTACACTTTCGACGACCGCGGCGGCGACAGCATCACCCTGCGCCCCGAATTCACCGCCGGCATCGCCCGCGCCTTCATGTCCAACGGCCTTGCCCAGCAGGTGCCGGTCAAGGTCTTCTGTCAGGGTCCCATCTTCCGCTACGAACGCCCCCAGAAGGGGCGGCTGCGCCAGTTCCACCAGCTCGACGTCGAGGTCCTGGGTGTTCCCGGGCCCTTGCCCGACATCGAGGTCATCGCCCTCGCGGCCCACATTCTCGATGCCCTCGGCCTCAGGGATAAGGTCGTGTTGGAGCTCAACACCCTGGGCGACAGTGAAAGCCGCAAGGCCTACCGGGCCAAACTGGTCGCCTACCTGAACGATTTCCGCGACCGCCTGTCCGAGGACAGCCGCGTCCGCCTGGAACGCAATCCCTTGCGCATTTTCGATTCCAAGGACAAGGGCGACCAGGCGGTGATGGCCGAAGCTCCCCTTCTGGTCGACACCCTCAACGACGCCTCCAAGGTGTTCTTCGACGAACTCCTGGCCGGCCTCGATGCCGCCGGCGTCGCCTACCGGCTCAACCCGCGCCTGGTTCGCGGCCTCGATTATTACTGCCACACGGCCTTCGAATTCACGACCGAGACCCTGGGGTCCCAGGGCGCGGTCCTAGCCGGCGGCCGTTATGACGGCTTGGTCGAGATGATGGGCGGCCGGCCGACACCCGGTATCGGCTGGGCCGCCGGCGTCGAACGCCTGGCGATGATGATCGACGAGCCGCCGGCGGAAGCCCGGCCCGTGGTCATGGTCCCCATCGGCGATGAGACTCGTAGCCTGGCCCTGGAACTGACCCAGCGCTTGCGCCATGCCGGTCTTACCGTCGATCTGGGTTATTCCGGTAACCTGGGCAAGCGCATGAAACGCGCCAACAAGGTCAACGCCTGCGCCGCCGTCCTGTTGGGCGAGGATGAGATGGCGCGTCAGGCGGCGACTGTTCGCGATATGGATTCCGGCGAACAGTCGGAGGTGCCTCTGGCGTCCCTGGAAAACCACCTCGCCCGTTACCGGTAGCGCTGCCATGCCCAGGGTTTCCCTAGACGAAAACCGTCCCCTGGTCGTTGGTGCCAACCATCGCTCCAGTTCGCTGATGCTGCGCGACCGGCTGTTCGTCGAGGATCCCGCGGTTCCCTACTTCCTCGACCTTCTGCGCCAAAACGGCCTGAGCCAGGCGTTGGTGCTTTCCACCTGCGACCGGGTCGAGATTCAGGCCATCCACCGCGCCGGACGATGCGCCGGCGCGGATCACCAAGGTCATGGCCGATCATGCCCAGATCAGCGCCGACGAACTCGATGGCCAGCTCTACGTCTTGCGTGGCGAGGACGCGGTACGGCAGATATTCATGGTCGCCGCTTCGCTCGACAGCCTGATGATCGGCGAACCTCAGGTCCTCGGTCAGGTCAAGGCGGGGCATCGCATGGCCCGTGACGCCGGCATGACCGGCAGCGAGCTCGAAGCCCTCATGCAGGCGGCCTACACCGCCGCCAAACGGGTGCGCAGCGAAACCGCCATCGACGAACGCCCGGTGTCCATTGCCGCCGCCGCCTCCCAGTTGGCCCAGGACCTGCACGGCGATCTCTCTCGTTGCACCGGCCTCCTGATCGCCGGTGGCGACATGGGTGAACTGGTCGCCCGCGGATTACTCTCCAACGGCCTTGGCCACCTCAGCGTCACCCATCCCAGCGATGCCCGGGCCGAGACCGCGGCCCGTAACCTCGATTGTCATGTGGCATCGTTCGATACCCTGGCCGAGATTCTCCCCGACGCCGATATCGTCCTGACCTCCATGGGCACGCGCCGCTACGTGCTGAACGCCGACATGCTTTCGGCGGCCCTTAAAAAACGCCGCCATAGACCCATATTCCTGGTCGATACCGCCGTTCCCGGCGACATCGAGCCGGCGGTCAACCGCATCGACGAGGCCTTCCTCTACGACCTCAACGATCTCGAGCGGGTTGCCATGGAAGGCCGTGCCATTCGTGAGAACGAAGCGGTCGCGGCACGCAGTATCATCAACGCCGAGGTTGCGGATTTTCAGCGTGGCCGGGCCGAACGCACAGCCGACCCCGCCGTCGTGCGCTTGCGCCAGCACTTCGAGGCCGCCCGCGATGGCGTTCTCGCCGATGCCGGCGGCGACGCCGAAAAGGCGACACGGTTGCTGATCAACCGGCTGCTCCACGGGCCGTCCGAGGTCATGCGCCAGCTTGCCGCCGACGTTGCCTTGAACGGTGTCGGGGACAATGGGAACGGCAATGAACAGGATTTGCAGGCGGTGGAAAAGGCTGTCAATCGCCTGTTCGGCCTCGGCGATGCCGCTGACGGTGACGACGGCTCGGCCGACGGAACCGGCCAGATGGAGGAGAAGGAATAAGTGGCTCTCGAACAGAAACTCGAACGTGTCGTCGCCCACCACCAGGAACTGAGCGACCGCCTGGCGCAGTCCGACGCGCCGGGGTCACCGGAATTTATACGCCTGTCGAAGGAATACGCCGATCTTTCCGAGGTCGTCGGTGCCATCACCGAGCTCAACAAGGTCAAGGCCGAACTCAGGGACCTCGAAACCCTGACCGGCGATGCCGAGACCGACGACGAAATGCGCGCCATGGCGGAGGCCGAGCACGCCGACCTCGTCGCCCGTGTTCCCGAACTGGATCACCGGATCCGGGTCCTGCTTTTGCCCAAGGACGAGGCCGACGCCCGCAATGCCATCCTCGAGGTCCGCGCCGGTACCGGTGGCGAGGAGGCGGCGCTCTTCGCCGCCGACCTGTTCCGCATGTACCAGCGCCATGCCGAGGCCCGGGGTTGGAAGTTCGAGCTCATCAACGTCAACGAAACCGGCATCGGCGGGTACAAGGAGGCCATCGCCACGGTCTCCGGGCGCGGGGTGTTCGAAAGGCTCAAGTTCGAATCCGGGGTACACCGGGTGCAGCGGGTGCCGACCACCGAATCGGGCGGCCGCATCCACACCTCGGCGGCCACCGTCGCCGTTCTTCCCGAGGCCGAGGACGTCGATGTCACGGTCGAGGACAAGGACATGCGCATTGATGTCTACCGCTCCAGCGGTCCCGGCGGCCAGTCCGTGAACACCACCGACAGCGCCGTTCGCATCACTCATCTCCCCACCGGCATCGTCGTCACCTGCCAGGACGAGAAATCCCAGCACAAGAACAAGGCCAAGGCCCTGACGGTGCTGCGGGCGCGGCTTTACGAACACGAACGCTCCAAGGCGGCGGCGGAACGGGCCGACGCCCGCCGGACCCAAGTCGGTTCCGGCGACCGCTCGGAGCGCATCCGTACCTACAATTTCCCCCAAAGCCGGGTCACCGACCACCGCATCAATCTGACCCTCTACAAGCTCGATGAAATTCTGGAGGGTGGGCTGGAGCAGGTTATTGAACCGTTGATCAACGAATACCAGGCTGACCAGCTAGCGGCGTTAGGCGAATAAGCTCTCCTGTCGGAAGAACTACCCTCTGCAGTAAGTACCTACCAGGCGATTCATCCCGATCACGTTCGGTTCGATCTCTTTCAGGAGTTGCTCCATCGACAGTCCCGTCTCGAAATCAGACTCGACGTCCAGGGCCAGTATCCAGAAAATATAATGATGGATACCATGTCCTTCCGGCGGCATGGGCCCACCGTAGCCGTTACGGCCGTAGCTGTTGACGCCTTTCGTGAAGTTTTTTTCACCCTCGGCAAGCTGCGTCACCGAAGCCGGGATGTTGTATAGCACCCAATGCACGAAACCGTAGGAACCCGGCGTTACGAGCGGCGCGTCGGGATCGTGGCAGATCAAAGCGAAGGATCGCGTCCCCCCGGGCACATGCGACCATGACAACGGCGGCGAAACGTCATCGCCCTCCCCGGTGTAACTTTTCGGGATGTTTCCTCTTTGCTGGAAGGCTGAACTAATGAGCTCTATTTTTGATAATGCGAATCCCATCAGGATAACTCCTCTAGGTCTTGTCCCTGGGACAGGATAATCGCATAAATTCGTCTCTGGGTTATCAGAGACCGAGGATCTACGGGTAAGTACCGATGATCGTCGTGCTTAAAGGCCGTAGCATTGGTGTCGAGTAGGGTATCAGCGGGAGAATAGTCATGCGAAGCGTCGTCCGAATGCTTGGAGTAGTCTCAATCGCCGCAACTATAGCTGGCGGCTGCGCCCCGCAGACCGAAGTAGTGAAACTGTATGACGATCCGGCGCGCTCGTCGAAAATCTATAAACGACTGCTGGTGGTTGATAT
>JAJFIG010000108.1 GCA_021775195.1 Rhodospirillales bacterium
CAGGAGTCATACCTGTTCTGGCGCATCGCCACCGGCGGCCCCGGCCTGCCCAAGGAGGCGGCGCCGTGGATCTCGTCCATGCCTATCTGGCAGGACTTCCTGAGCGAGGACGAGATCTGGAAGGTGATCCTATTCCTCTACGACTACACCGGGCACCGGCCGCGCTCGTGGGGAGAAGAATGATGGGTGCCGTCCTACGGTTTTTCATGGCGGTCCTGGCCGCCGCTACGTTGACGGTGACGACGGCGGCGGCGAAGTCCGGCGACAAGGACAAGGGCGCGGCGGTCTACGCCAAGCGCTGCATCCTGTGCCACGGCGAGGAGGGCGATGCCGACACCGACGTCGGCGAACGCCTGAACCCGCCGCCCCGGGATTTCACCCTGGGCGAATACAAGATCAAGACCTCCGGTTTCGAGGACCCTGTGCCCAACGACGACGACCTGTTCCGGATGATCCGGGACGGCATGCCGGGAACCGCCATGCCGGGGTGGGGCGACATGCTGTCGGAGCAGGACATGTGGGATCTGGTGGCCTACCTCAAGGTCTTCGCCGAGATCGAGGAACCGCCCGAGAACCAAGTGGACTACGGCACCCAGGTGGCGTCGTCGCCGGAAAGCATCGAGAAGGGGAACAAGCTGTTCCACGACGGGGAACGCTGTTCCGAATGCCACGGCGCCGACGGTAAGGGCGACGCGATCAAGAAGCTGAAAACGGCGGAAGGTATCAGGACCTGGCCCCGGAACCTGACCAAGCCCTGGACCTACCGCGCCAGTGCCGATCCCAAGGACGTTTTCGCCCGCATCACAACCGGCATCCCGGGAACGGAAATGCCGTCCTTCGCCAACCCCAAGAGCAAGAAGAAGCTGAGCATCGAGGAACGCTGGCACGTGGCCAACTACGTCGCCTCCCTGGCCGAGACCGGCAAGGTGGCTCGGGCCGAGAACACGGTGATCAAGGCGGAGAAGATAGACGGCGACCTGCCCACCTCTCCGGACGATCCGGCCTGGGAGCAAGGCGCGCCGACCACTTTCTTCCTGGTGCCCCAGATCATCGCCAAGGACCGTTTCTTCACGCCGTCGAATGATACCGTCACCGTGCGTGCGCTCTATAACGACACCCGGGTGGCCATCCACATGGAGTGGGACGACCGTACCAAGAGCATCCCCGGCGACCCGGATGCCGAGAAGATTGCCGACGAGGACATGGGCGAGGACATGATCTCGGTGCAGCTTCCGGTGACCATCCCCAAGGGCATGGAGAAGCCCTATTTCGGCATGGGCGATGTGGCCAAGCCGGTGAACCTGTGGCAGTGGACGAGCGGCAGCGCCGATAAACCGCCAAGCGTCCGCGCCGCCAACGCCCAGGGCTTCGGCAAGGTGGAGCCCCGGGACGCCGCCGCGGTCGGCGTCACAGCCAAGGGGGCCTACAGCAAGGGCACCTGGCGGGTGGTCATGCAGCGGCCCCTGGCGGCGTCCGATGCGGAAAAGGACATCCATTTCGTCGAGGGCGAGTTCATTCCCATCGCCTTCGCCGCCTGGGACGGCTCCAACGGTGAGACCGGCACCAAGCACACCCTGACCACCTGGTACTGGCTGCAGCTCAAACCGTCGACCGGGATGCGGCCGCTGATCACCGCCCTGGTGGTCATGGCCCTGATCATCGCCGGCCAGCTTCTGTGGGCGCGCAGCGCCTCGGCCAATCGGCCCGACGAAGCCGGCGGGGAGGCGCAGGGGTGATGGAAAGCAACGGCTCCGAAAAGGGCGCGATCATCCGGATTTTCGGCGTCGTACTGATTTTCCTCGGCATTCTCAACAGCATGCTGTCCTGGCGCGGGGGCTTCACGGTGAGCAGTTTCTATTTCCTGCTCATCGCCGGCGGCGTGTTCCTCTACGGCGTCGGCTCGATCCGGCGGGGGCGCAAGGCATGACATGCAACAAGGGGGGGAAGCCGCCGATGGCGGGTCCCGCGACAACCATTTCCTGCAAACAGGTTCCGGGAGACCAGACATGACTCCGCCGACTTCAATTCAGCCCACGCTGATGCCGGACTCCGCCGACGGCGGGACGGTGTTGGAATCGGGGGCGGTGTCCCTGGCCCGCATCCTAGTTGCCCTGGACGCCTCGGATTACGCCAACCGGGCGCTGGCCGAGGCGGTGCGGCTGGCGGGCACGGCGGACGGCGTGATCACCGGCATCCACGCCTACGCCGCCAAGCTCCACGACCGCCGTTTCCGCCAGATGGAAGGCGGCCTGCCCGAGCGCTACCGCGAAGAGCAGGAGATGGAGCACCAGCGCGAGGTCCACGACGACCTGATCACCCGCGGCCTCAACATCATCAGCGACAGCTATCACGATTACGCCCAGGAGGTTTGCGACGTGGCCGAGCGGCCCTACCGCCGCCTCAGCCCCGAGGTCAAGAACTACGCCCGCCTGGTCGAGGCCATGGAGGGCGGCGACTTCGATGTTTTGGCCTTGGGGGCGTTGGGCCTCGGCGCCGTGCCGGGCAGTCTCATCGGCACCGTCTGCGAGCGGGTGGTGCGGCGCAGCCCCATCGACGTCCTGATCATCCGCGACGCGGAACAGGCCATCGGCGACGGGCCCATCGTCGTCGGCCTGGACGGCTCGCCGCGTTCCTTCGGGGCGCTGATGACCGGGCTCGATATCGGGCGCCGGCTGGGGATCGAAGTGCACGCGGTGGCGGCCTACGACCCCTATTACCACTATGTCGCCTTCAACAAGATCAACGATGTGCTCAGCGAGGAGGCGGGCAAGGTCTTCCGCTTCAAGGAGCAGGAGAAGCTGCACGAGGAGCTCATCGACGAGGGCATCGCCAAGATCTATCAGTCCCACCTCGAGGTGGCGCGGAAGATCGCCGCCGACGACGGCGTCGACATCACCTGCGAACTCCTCGACGGCAAGCCGTACAAGGCGGTGACGGCCTATGCGAAGAAGGTCGGTGCCAGCCTCTTGATGCTGGGCAAGACCGGGGTCCACGCCGACGCCGGCCTGGACATCGGCGGCAACGCCGAAAACCTGCTGCGCATGGCGCCCTGTCACCTGTGGCTGAGCCAGACGACGTTCACGCCGCCTCTCGACGTGGTCGCCGAGGAAACCATCACCTGGAGCGACGAGGCCGAGGACAAGATGACCCGGGTGCCGGAGACGGCGCGGGCCATGGTGCGCATGGCGATCCTGCGCTTTGCCCAGGAAAGCGGTCACACCATGATCACCTCGGACCTGATCGACGAGGCCACCAACCGCTTCTGTCCCGAGCGCGGCGGCGCCATGGAGGACGACGCCGGCATGGCGTGGAGCGACGAGGCCGCCGGTATCCTGAAGACCGTGGGCGACGGCTCGCTGGTCGCCAGCATCCGCCTGAGGGCGGAAAAACACGCGCGGCGGGCCGGATCGGAGACGGTCGCCGCCGACCACGTGCGCCCGTTCCTGGATCAGAACGAAGCGCCGGCCCCGGTTTGGGGCGCGGCGGCGCTGGCGCG
>JAJFIG010000109.1 GCA_021775195.1 Rhodospirillales bacterium
GGGTCACCGGTGCCCGCCGCGCCCATGGCATTTGGCAGGTGCGCCTCAGGGACCAGGAGACCGGCGACGAGCGCGACGTCCGCGCCGGCGCCCTGGTCAACGCCGGCGGCCCCTGGGTCCAGGACGTCCTCGACGGCGTCGTCGAGTGCACCGGTGGCGGCGCCGCCAACCACATCCGCCTGGTCAAGGGCAGCCACATCGTCGTCCCCCGGCTCTACGACGGCGATCACGCCTACATCCTTCAGAACAGCGACCGCCGGGTGGTTTTCGTCATTCCCTACGAGGGGAATTTCTCCCTTATCGGCACCACCGAGGTCGGCGTCACCGGCGACCCCGGCGGCGCCAGCATGGACGACGCCGAGGCCGCCTATCTCTGCGACGCCGTCAACGCCTATTTCAACAAGGCGGTATCGCCGGCGGATGTCGTCTGGTCCTTCGCCGGTGTCCGGCCGCTGTTCGACGACGCCTCGGAAAGCGCCTCCGCCGTGACCCGCGAGTACGTCCTCGACCTGGACACCGCCGAAGGCCAGGCGCCGCTGCTTTCCGTCTTCGGCGGCAAGATCACCACCTACCGCTGCCTCGCCGAACAGGCCCTGGCCAAACTCCGCGCCCATCTGCCGTCCATGGGTGAGCCGTGGACCGCCGACCGCCCCTTGCCCGGCGGATACATTCCCGACGCCGATTTCGCCGCTTTCACCGACGCCCTCGCCGCCGCCCATCCCGGGTTCGACGCCGAATTCCTGCAGGCCCTCGCCCGCCGCCACGGGACCTTGTGCCGCGACGTCCTTGGCGACGCCCGCGGGAGGGCCGACCTGGGCACCGATTTCGGCGCCGGGCTGACGGCGCGGGAGGTCGACTACCTGATGGAACGGGAATGGGCGCGCCGGGCCGAGGACGTGCTGTGGCGGCGGACCAAGTGCGGCCTCCACATGAACGAGGATCAGCGCCGGGCGGTGGCGGACTACATGGACAGCAGGCGGTCCGGGTAGTCGCTGACCACCCCGTCGACACCCCAGGCAAAGAGGGCCTTGGCGCGCAGGGGCTCGTTCACGGTGTAGCAGCGCAGGAAGAACCCGGCCCCGGTGACGTCGGCCGCGGCGGTCGAGGTCAGGTCCTCGGCGCGGCAATGCAACGCCGTGCACGCCAACCCTTCCAGTTGGGCCCGCCAGTCCTTCGGCACCTTGAACACCAGCAGCGCCCGCTCGATCCCGGTTGCCGCCTCCCGCGCCGCCACCAGGGCCTCGGTCTTGAAGCTGGAAATCAGCGGCGGCGGCAGGTCTGCGGGCCACCGTTCGGCCAATGCCTGGGCCACGGCGCGACCGGTCTCCGCCTCGCGGCCCGGGGTCGGCTTGATCTCGACGTTGGCGCCGAGGCCGAGTTCCGCCAGCAGGGCCAGGGCCTGATCCAGTGTCGGAATGGGCTCGCCTTTGAATTCCCTGCCGAACCAGGCTCCCGCGTCCAGGCGTTGCAGGTCCGCAAGATCGGTGTCCGCGGTCAAGCCGCGGGCCCCGGTGATCCGCTTCAGGGCGTCGTCGTGGAACAGAATGACGTGCCCGTCCCGGCTCAGCATGGTGTCGAATTCGACCCATTGGGCGCCCAGCTCCGCCGCCTTGCGGATACCGGCCAGGGTGTTCTCCGGCGCATGCCCCGCCGCCCCCCGGTGGCCGATGACCCGCGGCAGCCGATCCCGAGGCCGATCCGTCACCGCCGCCCCGCCGGTTGGAAGGGAGTGTCTGCGCCTGTCATCGCTGTGTCCGTCCCAGGTTGCCCTTTTGCGCCCCGGACCATAGCACGGTGAACGGGTGGCGGTTCAACGGCCCTCGTTCCTGGGGCGTCCGCGGCGGCATCGGCATCGAACACAAGGCCGGTTTGTACAAGGTGATGAAGTCCCAGGACGAAGGCTGATCAGGCCCCAAAACGCCGCCCAGCTTGTCGAAGCCGCCCCGACTGGATACCCTGATGTTGCGAATCCCAGGGTTCGCGCGCAACCAGGAACGGCCGGCTCATGAACGCAAATTCCGAGACCGCATCGCCCGCCATAGACGCCGCCTCCGACGATGCCCTGGCACCGCCGGCCTCGACCGCCATGCGTACCGGGCGGACGCCGTGGCTGATCGCCGCCGCCATGGCGGTCCTCCTGCCCCTGACCCTCTGGCAGGCCGCCCATTGGGCCGAGAAGGCGGCCCTGCAGGCGGTCCGCGACGAGGGCATCAAGAACCTGATCCTCTATATTTCCAACCTTGAAAGCGAGTTGGAGAAGTACGAGTACCTGCCCCTGATCCTCGCCGAGGAGAAGGACATCATCCAACTCCTCCAACATCCCCGAGACGATGCCCACCGGGCCATCGCCAACAGCGCCCTGGAAAAGATCAACGCCTTCGCCGAGGCCTCCGCCACCTATGTCATGGCCAGCGACGGAACCACTCTCGCGTCCAGCAACTGGAACACGGACAAGTCCTTTGTCGGCAAGAACTTCAAGTTCCGTCCCTATTTCCAGACCGCCATGCGGGGCAAGGCCGGACATTATTTCGCCCTCGGCACGACCTCCAACAAGCCCGGCTACTACCTCTCCCACCCCATCCATCTGGAAGAGGGGATTTTCGGTGTCATTGTCGTCAAGGTCAGCATGGAACGCCTGGAACGGACATGGGCACAGGGACCGACCCAGGTCATCGTCACCGACGCCAACGACGTCGTCTTCATTTCCAGCCAGGAGGATTGGAGGTTCCGCACCCTGCGCCCGCTGCCCCCCGACGAGGCCGAAAAGATCAAGGCCACCCGCCAGTATCACGACGCCCCCCTGCTGCCCCTGCCGATCCGCGTCAAGGAGGAGCTCGGCGGCGGCGACCGCGTCGTCACCATCGCCGGGATTGGAGAAGGACCAGGCCGCCAACCCAGGTCAACCGACTACCTGATGCAGACCACCAACGTCGCCAACATCACCTGGAACTTTCATGCCCTGTCCCGGGTGTCGGAAGTCGCCGCCGCGGTCTACAGCGCCATGGCCGCCGCTGGCCTGGTCTTCCTGATCGCCTTCCTGGGCGTGCTCTACCTGATCCAGCGCCGGCTCCGCTTCCGCGACCGTCTCGCTTACCAGCAGCAGGTAGCCGACACCCTGAAGACGGCCCGCGACGAGCTCGAGGTCCGGGTCAGCGACCGCACCGCCGACCTCCATGCCAGCAACGTCCACCTGCGCCGGGAAATCGGGGAACGGGAGCGCACCGAGAAAACCCTGCGCCAGACCCAGGACGAATTGGTCCAGGCCGGCAAGCTCGCGGTCCTGGGCGAGATCACCACCGGCATCAACCACGAACTGAACCAGCCCCTGGGCGCCATCCGCTCCTACGCCGACAACGCCCGCACCTACCTCGATCGCGACCGCGCCGGCGAGGCTCGGGAGAACCTAGTCACCATTTCCGAGCTTACCGAGCGCATGGGCGCGACCATCGCCCGGCTCAAGGGCTTCGCCCGCAAAGGCACCGGCGATGCAGAGCCCGTGATCATCGTCCGCGCCGTCACCAACGCCCTCGACCTGCTGGCGGCCCGGTTCAGGAACGACGGGATCGAGGTCGCCGCCGACCTGCCCGGTGACCCCCTTATGGTCATGGGCGGATCGGTGCGCCTTGAGCAAGTCTTCGTCAACCTGCTGAGCAACGCCGTCGACGCCATGAAGGACAGCGCCCGGCGGGTTCTCTCGGTCCGCCTGGAGGAAGCCCTGGAAACGCTTACCGTCTTCGTCGAGGACACCGGTACCGGTATCGCCGAAGACGACGCCGGCCGCATCTTCGACCCCTTCTTCACCACCAAGGATGTGGGCAAGGGCCTGGGCCTGGGCCTTTCCATCACCTACGGCATCGTCAAGGACTTCGGCGGCGACATAACCGCCGCCAATCGCCCCGGCGGCGGCGCCGTCTTCGCCGTCACCCTGCGCCGCGCCGAAGCGGCGGCGGAGGACCGCCCATGAACGCCCCGGACCCGGTCATCTTCATCGACGACGAGACCCATGTACGCACCGCCGGACGCCAGACCCTGGAACTGGCGGGCTACGACGTCACCTGCCTGGAATCGGCCGCCGCCGCCCTCGACCACATCGCCCTCGACTGGCCGGGGATCGTGGTCTGCGACATCAAGATGCCGGGCATGGACGGCCTGACCTTCCTGCAGCGCGCCCGGGACATCGACACCGACCTCCCGGTGGTCCTGATCACCGGCCACGGCGACATCGCCATGGCGGTCAAGGCCATCCGCGACGGCGCCTACGATTTCATCGAAAAGCCGTACGCCGCCGACCTGCTGGTCGACGCCGTCAGCCGGGCCAAGGAGAAGCGCCGCCTGACCCTGGAGAACCGGGAGCTCCGCCGCGAGCTCGAAATCCAGGACGGATCGGGCCCGCGGATCATCGGCCGCACACCGGCCATGCGCCAGTTGCGCCGCCTCATCGCCACCATCGCCGAGACCGAAACCGATATACTGATTCAGGGTGAGACAGGCACCGGCAAGGAACTGGTCGCGAGTTGCCTGCACGAACTGAGCCGGCGCCGGGACAACAACTTCGTCGCCGTCAACTGCGGCGCCATCCCCGAGAACCTGATCGAAAGCGAACTCTTCGGCCACGAACCTGGCGCTTTCACCGGCGCCCAGAAGCGCCGCATCGGCAAGTTCGAACACGCCGACGGCGGCACCATGTTCCTGGACGAAATCGAGAGCATGCCGCTCAACCTTCAGGTCCGCCTGTTGCGCGTCCTCCAGGAACGCGCCATCGAGCGCCTGGGCTCCAATACGGTCATCCCGCTCAACCTACGCGTCGTCGCCGCGGCCAAGGTCGACCTCAAGCAGGCCTCCGACGACGATACCTTCCGCCAGGACCTCTATTACCGGCTCAACGTCGTCACCCTGGAAATTCCGCCCCTGCGTGAACGCCTCGAGGACATCCCCCTGCTGTTCCACCATTTCGTCATGGACGCAGCGCTCCGCCACGACCGCGAGGTGCCGATGCTGACCGGCGATCAGATGCGCGGCCTCATGGCCCACGACTGGCCCGGCAACGTCCGCGAACTGCAAAACATCGCCGAACGCTTCGTCCTCTTCTTCAACGGCCAGGCCGGCGACCTTCAATCCGTCATCGACGGCTTCGGCGGCGGCACCGACATGAACCTGGCCCAGCAGGTCGAGACCTTCGAGAAGAGCCTCATCGCCCAGGAACTGGCGCGCCACAAGGGCGACATGAAAAAGACCCTCGCCGCCCTGGGAACGCCGCGCAAGACTCTCTACGACAAGATGCGCAAGTACAGCCTCAGCCGCGACGACTTCCGCTGAGGGCGGCGGCGGGACGGGCGGTGGAGATAGGTGATCAGAGAAGATCGTTCTCCCACGCCAACCCCCTCAACGGATGGCGTCTATCCGCTGCCAACCCCAAGGATTCAACGAAAGTGTCGGGATTCTTTACACTTTCGCCCGCCGCCTGATATCCGTTAGAAAATTGAAAACAAAGGCATAATTTCGCCCGGGCTGTCATGATTCCCAATTGTGGGTTTCAAGTGTCGGAATTCTTTACGCCTGGCAATCGATGCCTTTGATAGACATAACTTATTGTAAAATAAGGCAGAACAATGATCGCGCTGGCCTGCGCCGCCCGCGATATTCCCGAAAAGTGTCGGGATTCTTTACAATTTTGGATTGGACGAATTCCAATCGACCCCCCAAGCCTTTGGCGAACAACAAAACCACAATTTTGGCATGGTTTTTGCAAAGGTATGCTGAAGGACATTGGGAGGTTGATATGCTCAGTCGCTTGTGGATCGGCCCGCTTTCCGTGGTTGCGACCTTGACGATGGCAATGCCGGCCTCGGCGGCACCCATCAGCGGCAATCTTCTCGACAACCCGAGTTTCGAAACCCTGGAGAACATCTGCTGCACCTTCAACGGGGCGGGCAATCTGCTGCCGACCAGTTTCGCCGACGATTGGCGAGGCGAACTGGCGTCGATCGTAACCGCGGGCAGCATTACGCCCGCGGACGGAACCCGAATGCTGCAGTTCGTTGCGACAGGGGCTGGTCCCGCGCATACTTTCAATTCATCGGAAGTGTTCCAGATTGTCGACGTCAGCGGATTTGCCGCCCAGATCGCCGGCGGCGATGTAGTCGCTCAAGGCAACTTCTTTGCCAATCGTGTCGCCGGCGACGATCAAACTGATACGCGCTTCCTGGTTCACGTCTTGGCCATGACCGGTGCCGAAAGCGCCTTCCCATTCAATATCGCCGACGGGACGGGGGTTTTCCGGCTTGCGGAAGCTGCCGTCAATTTCGATACCGATGCCGATGTTTCGACCTGGCAGGAAGTGAGTGTCACTTTGCCAATCCCGGTTGGAACGACCTATTTGGGCATCCGTGTCGGGGCAGTGGAGAACGTGGTCAATGACACGTCGGCGCCGGAATTCGATGGCCACTTTGCCGACAAAGCCTTCCTCGGCCTCGTCAGCACGGCCGATATTCCCGAACCAACCACCCTGGCGTTGTTCGCCTTCGGCCTCATTGGTATGGGGACCATGAGGCGACGGCTGCACAACTGAACAAAAAAAATACCAGGGAGGCCGAAACGGCGGTTCCTCGGAACCGCCGTTTCTTATCAGATTGAAGGTTGGTATTATCGGCCGGCGCCGGCGGCCTGTGCCGCCTTGATCACGTCGGCGCCGATTTCGGTTTCGAACTTCTTCCATACCGGGACCAGGCGCTGGCGCCAGGCTTCGCGTTCGGCGTCGCCAAGGCGCAAAATCTCGACCCCTTCCGCCGCCGCCACCTTCCTGCGGTCGCTCTCGGCCTTTTCACCGGCAAGCCGGTTCACCTCCGCTGTGACCTCGGCAAGGATGGCCTCGAGTTCGATCCGGATGTCGGTGGGCAGGCCCTGCCAGAAGGCCGTGCTGGTGACCACCATGTAACCGAGAAAGCTGTGCCCGGCCTCGGTGAAGTGGCGCTGGAACTTGTGCAGGCGCCGCGAATAGATGTTGGACCAGGCATTTTCCTGTCCCTTGACCAGGCCCTCCCGCACCGCGTCGGTGACGCGTTTGAAGGGCATGGGGATGGCGACCACGCCCAGGCGCGCGTACTGCTCCTGGAAGACAGCCGAGGGTTCGATGCGGAAGATGAGTCCCTTGGCGTCGCCGGGCACGCGGAGCGGCCGGTTAGCCGACATCACCCGGGGACCGTTGTCCCAATAGGCCAGGCCCTTGATGCCCCTGGGAGCCATGGAATCAAGCAGCGCGCGCCCGGTCTTGCTGGCCTGAAACGTATGCACCGCATCCAGGTCCTTGAACAGGAACGGCAGGTCGAAGACCTGAAGGGACTTATTGTAGCTGCGGAATTTGGCCAGCGACGGTGCCGCCATTTCGGCATCGCCGAAGAGCAGCGCCAGCAGTACCTGGTCGTCGGTGAACCGCTGCGAGCGCGGATAGACCTCGACCCGGACCTTGCCGGCCAGTCGTTGTTCGACCTTCTCCTTGAACAGGTTGGCGCCGATTCCCTTGGGCGTGTTGGTGCCGACAACGTGGGAAAACCGGATGACGATCTGATCGGCCCGCGCCGGCACGATGATCAGGGCCACCAAGGCGAACGCCGCGAGTACCGTTGTGCGAAATAGCATCGACGTGACTCCTCCGTTGCTCCCGATGGCGCGGCGGCCGGGCGAATTGGCCCACGGCCTTCGCCGCGTCCATGCAATCCATGTAATTATTGTCCAAAGCAAATACCGTGCCAGGACCGGGGCAAGGCTTGTCTTTTCACGGCAGCAGCAAAAAAAATCGTGGCGGATTAAGACCTTGGTGCCGATCTGGCCGCTGTCCGCGGCAAAACGCCGGGCCCCGGCAACCACCGCCGTAAACGGAAATTTGTGCGGATTTCCGCCGCCGCCAAACCCCGGATTGTGCGGAGTCCCGCCGAATCAGGGCTCCGGCCGGGTCCGGCTGTTCATCGCCAAGGCGTTGATCTGCCTGGATTCTCCGCCGAACCACCGTGGGGGTCCGCCACTTGGCACGAAGATTGCGAAGATTAAGACCACACGCGATCCCGTTGCCATCGCTCTTGCCCATCGGCGAAGCGGCGGCATCGCGGGTCCAGGGAGTTCAAGAGTTCACCATAGATAAGGAATCATCCAATGCGTCACTTCCTAGCCGGCATTGCCCTCGCCGCCCTGGTGCTTGCCGCACCCATTGCCCAGGCGGGCGGGCCCATCGTCATTAAGTTCTCGCACGTGGTCGCCGAAAACACCCCCAAGGGTCAGGCGGCGAATAAGTTCAAGGAACTGGTCGAGCAACGCCTGGCCGGCAAGGTCAAGGTCGAGGTCTTCCCCAATTCTCAGCTTTACGGCGACAACAAGGTCCTCGAGGCCATGCTGCTCGGCGACGTACATATCGCCGCCCCGTCGCTGTCCAAGTTCAGCAAGTTCACCAAGAAACTGCAGATTTTCGACCTCCCGTTCCTGTTCAAGGACATCCACGCCGTTGACCGCTTCCAGAAGAGTCCCGACGGCAAGAAGCTGCTGGCGTCGATGAAAAAGAAGGGTCTTCTTGGCCTCGGCTACCTGCACAACGGCACCAAGCAGCTGTCGGCGAGCAGGCCCCTTCGCCTCCCCGCTGAGGCCAAGGGCCTGAAGTTCCGCATCCAGTCCTCCGACGTGCTGGCGGCCCAGTTCGAGGCCATCCACGCCCTGCCCTTGAAGAAGCCGTTCTCAGAGGTCTTCACCCTCTTGCAGACCAAGGCCATCGACGGTCAGGAAAACACCTGGTCCAACATCTATTCGAAGAAGTTCTTCGAGGTTCAGGAATACATCACCGAATCCAACCACGGCGTCATCGACTACCTGATCATCACCTCGGTGGAATTCTGGACCGAGCTTCCCGACGACATCCGGGGCGAAGTGCAGAAGGCCATGGACGAGGCTGTTGCCTTCGGCAACAAGGTGGCGTTGGATAAGGCCGTCGCCGACCGTAAGAAGATCCTTGATTCGGGCCGCAGCAAGATCCTCGAACTCACCGCCCAGGAACGCGACGCCTGGGTCAAGGCCATGAAGCCGGTGTGGAAGAAGTTCGAAAAGCAGATCGGCAAGGATCTGATCGAAGCCGCCGCCAAGTCCAACGGCTGACGCCGGCGGTTAACGCAGTTCCAGTATCCGGGGGGATGCAATCATGTTGGCAAGGGTGACTGACCATCTGGAAGAGGGGGTGATCTCCCTCCTCCTCGTCGGTATGACTCTTCTGGTGTTCGTCGAAGTGGTGATGCGCTTCGTCTTCAGCGCCGGGTTCCTCTGGATACAGGAACTGACCCTTCACGCTTCGGCGTGGATGGTCCTGTTGGGCGCCTCTTATGGCGTCAAGGTCGGCGCCCACATCGGCGTCGACGCCGTCGTCCGCCTGCTCACCCCCGCCGTCCGCCGGGCCGTGAGCATGGTCGCGGTGGTCTTCTCCCTCATGTACTGCGGACTGTTCTCCTACGGCGCCTGGATCTACCTGGGCAAGGTCTACAAGATCGGCCTCGAGCTCGAGGACATGGAGTTCCCCAAGTGGATCGCCCATTCCATCCTCTTCATCGGATTCATTCTGCTGGCATTCCGCCTGCTTCAGCTCATGTGGGCGTTGTACAAGGGCGAGACCGACGGGTTCCACGTCGCCGACGAGGCGGCTGAAGCCCTGGAGCACCTGGAACAGGAACGCGCCGAGCAAGAAGCCGCCGGCAGTACCGGCAACGGGGAAGCCCGGTCATGACCACCGCAGCCCTGTTCATCATACTGTTCGGATGCATGGTCATCGGTATGCCCATCGCCCTGGCGCTCGGCTTCTCCAGCGTCATGACGATCCTGCTGTTCTCCAACGACTCCATCGCCTCCATCGCCTTGAAGCTGTTCGAAGCGGTGTCCGAGCATTACACCCTTCTCGCGATTCCGTTCTTCATCCTGTCGTCCGCCTTCCTCTCCACCGGAGGCGTCGCCCGGCGCCTGATCCGTTTCGCCATCGCCATCGTCGGCCACATCCGCGGCGGCCTGGCCATGGCCTCGGTGGTCGCCTGCATGCTGTTCGCTGCCGTCTCCGGCTCGTCGCCGGCAACGGTGGCGGCCATCGGCTCCATCGTCATCGCCGGCATGGTCCACGCCGGCTATCCCGAGAGCCTGGCCGCCGGCGTCATCTGCAACGCCGGCACGCTGGGCATCCTGATCCCGCCGTCCATCGTCATGCTGGTCTACGCCGCCGCCACCGAGGTCTCGGCGGCGCGCATGTTCATGGCCGGCTTCATTCCCGGACTGATGATGGGGCTGATGTTGATGCTGGTCATCTACATCGTCGCCCGCGTCAAGGGGCTGCCGGCCCAGAAGTGGCCCGGCATCGCCGAGATCGCCGGCGCCGGCTTCAGTGCCACCGGCGGCATCATGCTCATCGTCATCGTCCTCGGCGCCATCTACGGCGGCGTCGCCAGCCCCACCGAGGCCGCCGCCGTCTCCGCCGTCTATGCCTTCATGGTCGCCGTCTTCGGCTACCGCGACATGGGGCCGCTGAAGACCGTGGCCTGGCGCAATGAAGGCGAATCCATGGGCGCCCTGGTCGCCCGCAACCTCTGGCAATCCGTGGCCGCCTTCCCCCGCAGCCTGATCGACGCGGAGGTTCGCCGGGTGATCATGGACGCGGCCAAGGTCAGCATCATGCTGCTCTTCATCATCGCCAACGCCATGCTGTTCGCCCATGTCCTGACCACCGAGCGCATCCCCCATTCCATCGCCCAGACGATCGTCGCATGGGGCCTGCCGGCATGGGGTTTCCTGATCATCGTCAACATTCTGCTGCTCGCCGCCGGAAACTTCATGGAGCCCTCGGCGATCCTGCTGATCATGGCGCCGATCCTGTTCCCCATTGCCACCAATCTCGGCATCGATCCCATTCACCTGGGCATCATCATGGTGGTCAATATGGAGATCGGCATGATCACCCCGCCGGTGGGACTGAACCTGTTCGTCACCGCCGGCATAACCGGCAAAAGCATCCTCTGGGTGGTCCGCGCCGCGTTCCCCTGGCTGATGGTCCTGCTGGTGTTCCTGGTGATCATCACCTACGTGCCTCAGGTCTCATTGTTCCTGCCCGAGTACATCGACCATCTCAAGGGCTACAAGTAACCGCAACGGCTGGGCCTGCCCGTGACAAGCCCAGCCGTTCCGGTGCAAGATGGTCCTCTTCGGGTGCGATCCCGGTTGGTGTGCAGGGAGGATAGATGTCCGACAAACTGAACAAGGCGGCGCTCGACTATCATCGTCTTCCCCGCCCCGGCAAGCTGACGGTCAGCGCCACCAAGCCCTTGGCCAACCAGCGCGATCTGGCCCTCGCCTATTCACCGGGCGTCGCCGCGGCCTGCCTGGCCATCGCCGCCGATCCGTCGGAGGCCCCTTCCCTGACCGTGCGCGGCAACTTGGTGGCGGTGATCAGCAACGGTTCCGCCGTCCTCGGTCTCGGCAACATCGGGCCCCTGGCGGCCAAGCCGGTGATGGAGGGCAAGGCGGTCCTGTTCAAGAAATTCGCCGGCATCGACGTCTTCGACATCGAGGTCGACGAGTCCGACCCCGACAAGCTGGTCGACATCATCGCCAGCCTGGAGCCCACCTTCGGCGCCATCAATCTCGAGGACATCAAGGCACCCGAGTGCTTCATCG
>JAJFIG010000110.1 GCA_021775195.1 Rhodospirillales bacterium
TCCCCAGAATGCCCACTTGCTGGGCAAGCACGTCGAGGGTCACCATGTAGTCGCCATCGTTCTCGAGGGCGTCCACGGTCGAACGGAAGTAGAAGTTGCTGCCGCGGCCCTCGATAACCTCCTCGACGATGCGCCCGGACCGTTCGAGGGTCCAGGTGATGATGTCGAGGCCGGCGGCCTTGGCGGCCTCGGCGTACCTCGATGGCACGATCTTGCCGTCCTTGACGGTCAGAAGCACCCAAGTGGGCGGCGCAATGATCTTGACGCCCATGTCGGCTATCTGCTGCAGGTTCGGAACCAAGCCGTCGTCCGAGGGATCACTGGGATCGATCACCGGATAGCGGTCTTCCAGATAGACGGCCTGCTCGCCGAATTCGGGATTGTTGGCAATCCAGAACAGCACATCGGCGGGGTCGAAGGACTGCGCATAGACATCGTCCGGATCAACGTCCGCCGCCTTGTATTCATCGATCATCTTCTGGGCATAGGCTTCCTGCGTGAACCCGTTGAATGGCATCGGGACGCTGGCTTCCTTGAGCTCCGGCGTGAACTTGACGCCCAGTTTCTGGAACAGTTCGATGCTTTGTGCATGGGTGAGAAGGGTCCCGCCGGTGGCGTAAAGATCGGTGCGCCAGTTCGCCGTACCGCCCTGGAACTCTTCCGCGGTGAGGGCATTGGCGTCGGAAGCATCCATCTTGCCCTCGAGGGACAGGAATTCCGCCTCGGTGATGTCGCTGGTGCAGCACCGGGCCGACGCGGCCTTGGTCCGCGCCCCGGTAACCGGATCAAATTCCGCCGGACTGAATGGCGTCGTGCATTTGGCGGCAAGACCGGTTGTGAGGATATTGGTCGTGGCGTGAAGGTCACACTGGGAGTGACGGCACACCAGCCCCAGATCCTTGGTAAAGGTCACGTCACATTCAACGATGCCGGCGCCCATGCGGGCCGCCGCCTGATAGCCCTCCTTGGTATGTTCCGGGAAATGCATGGCCGCGCCCCGGTGGCCGATCGAAAAATCGGTCTTGCGAAACGGGCCCTTGGCGCATTTCTGGAGCTTCTTCTTGAGCTTGCTGTCGGTCATCTTGTCGACAAGATAGAAGGGCCGCGGGCCGAGTTGCACGCTGTGGCTATTACCTTTTTTGGAAAACTTTTCGTCGTCGTCGGAATCCTTGTCGGACGACGCCATGGAAAGGGCGGGAAGCGTGGCAAGAAGAACTGCCATCGTGAGTGTCTGTAATCCGGATCTCATGGGACCTCCTTGTGATATGTTATTATTGATTGTGTTATGCCGTATGTTTTTCAATCTTTGAAAGATGGACGGCCGTTATAGGGTTCATTATCGTTATATCGTGCCAGTTACGTTGTTACAATTTTGTGTCCCGGATGCTATTTAGCCTTGGATTGACGATAGGCATTGAAACATATGGTTTTAATTGCAAATCAATAGA
Organism: Rhodospirillales bacterium; assembly: GCA_021775195.1. Taxonomy (GTDB): domain Bacteria; phylum Pseudomonadota; class Alphaproteobacteria; order Rhodospirillales; family 2-02-FULL-58-16; genus JAJFIG01. Next base: position 1,449 of record JAJFIG010000110.1, read on the forward strand.
AACTGATCACGGAATATTGATCATAAATTTTTAATTTCCCGATAACCGAACAAATAATTCAGGTTGATCGCCAAAATTTTCCGATGGTGCGGCTCTTTCGATTGCTGAGCCGGGAATACGGCCCTTTTCTGTGCCAACGTGATTTTGCTTGACCATAAACCGAAGATTTGAGCTTCCTCGGGGACCACCCTTTCGTTGCATTCGAGGGATTCACCGATGATTCCCAAACTCACCGACCGCCTTATCCGTTTGGCACCTTTGTCGCTGCCATTGGTCGTTCTGGTGGTTGGGGTGGCGGCACACCTGGCGAAACCGGGATTCATGATCACCCTTCGCAACGCCGCCTTTGACGTATACCAGCAATGGAGCCCACGCGAATACCAGCCGGCCCCGGTACGCATTCTCGACATCGACGACGAAAGCCTCGAAAGACTGGGACAATGGCCGTGGCCGCGGAACCAACTGGCGACCGTGGTGACAAAACTGCAGACCATGGGCGCTGCGGCCATTGTCTTTGATATCGTCTTCGCCGAACCGGACCGGACCTCGCCGAGCCGCATTTATCAGCGATTGTCGGAGCTCTCCGCCGTCCCGGATCTGAAAGGCAAATTGCCCGACCATGACCAGATCTTCGCATCCGCCCTCAGCAACGGAGCCACGGTAACGGGTTTCGCACTGGTCAACCACCCGACCCCGCGCCTGCCCGTCGTAAAGCCGGGTTTTGCGTTGGCCGGTGACGATCCCAGGCTGTTTCTACCCGGCCATGCCGGTTCCGTGACAACGTTGCCCGAATTCGAGGCGGTGGCGGTGGGCAACGGAGCTCTCAATTTTCTGCCGGACCGGGATGGTGTGGTCCGGCAGGTTCCATTGCTCCTGCGGGTGGGTGACACTCTTTACCCGGGATTGACGGCGGAGGCCCTTCGGGTAGCGCTGGGAGCACCCAGCTACCTGGTCAAGGCGTCGGGCGCCAGCGCCAAGCTCAGTTTCGGCGCCCAAACCGGTATCAATTCCGTCCGTGTGGGTAAAATTCCTGTATCCACGGACGCCCAGGGGCAGGTCTGGGTTAACTATTCCATGCCTGTTCCCGAGCGATATATACCGGCCTGGAAATTAGTGGTGGGTGGGGTTTCACAGGCTGATATCAAGGGATTCATCATCATCATTGGGAGCTCGGCGGCGGGTTTACAGGACACCCGCTTCAATGCCCTTGGCCAGGTCATCCCCGGCGTCGAGATCCATGCCCAGGCGATCGAGCAGATCCTCCAGGGCACCTATCTGACCCGTCCCGACTGGGCAACCGGCGCCGAGCTCTTGTTCATGGTGACCATGGCAATGGTCCTAATTCCGTTGATCTCCGGACTGGGGGCACTGTGGTCGGCTGTCATCGGCGCCGGCGCCGCAGCCGTGGCCTGTGTCGTGTCCTGGTACGTCTTTGTCAACGCCCAAATGCTTTTCGATCCCCTGTCCCCACTTTTGACGAATCTGGGCGTTTACCTGGTGTCATCCGTCCTCTCTCATTTCCGGACGGAACGCCAGCAGCGCTGGATACGCGAGGCGTTTTCTTCCTATGTCTCGCCCAACCTGGTTTGGCACCTGATCGAGAACCCCGATCAACTGAGCCTGGGCGGGGAACGGCGTGAATGCACCTTCGTGTTCACCGACCTTGCCGATTTCACGTCCCTGGTCGAGAAATCGGAACCGGAATTAGTGGTTTCCCTGCTCAACGAATATTTGGACGAAATGGTCCGCATCGCCTTCCAGCACGACGGAACCCTCGACAAGATCGTTGGTGACGCGGTCACCGTCATTTTTTCTGCGCCCATCGTCCAAGCCGACCACGCAGCCCGGGGGGTGGCCTGTGCCCTGGCCATGGACACCTTTGCGCAGGCGTTCGCGAGAACCAAGAGGGATGCCGGGATTTCCCTCGGCACAACGCGGATCGGGGTCAATTCCGGCACCGTCATCATTGGCAACTTCGGTGGCGAAACGGTCTTCGACTACACCGCCCATGGTGATGCCATCAATACCGCCGCACGTATGGAAAGCGTCAACAAGTACCTGGGAACGCGGGTTTGTGTCAGCGCCGCAACGGCCTCCGGTTGTCCTGATTTCATCGGTCGGCCCGTGGGCACCCTGGTTTTGAAGGGAAAGACCCAGGGCATCGAGGCTTTCGAGCCTTTGACAACGACCCAGGTACAGTCTCCTGCCATCACGGCCTACCGCGAGGCTTTCGACCTCCTGAAACGTAAAGATCCGGGCGCCAAGGCGGCCTTTGCGGCGGCGGCACTGACCTATCCGGGGGACCCTCTAGCGGCCCTACACCTAAATCGGCTGCAGAGCGGTGAAACCGGCACCACTATCGTCATGGCGGAAAAATGATCGTGGCGTCTTTTGCGTGTTAAGTCATGGATCATCGATTCTAATTAGTAGTGTAGAAATTTAAGTACCGTCGGCCACAATTTCTTTCCAAAGCACTGTTTTACATGATTTTTCTGAGATCGCTCATGAAGACTTCCAATTATCGATCGTTATAGATATAATATATCGCAAGTCACCAAATTTATTTGTGCAGAAAGCACGGACGTCCAACAAGTTCGTAAAGCTCTGGGAGGCTCTAGGGACAAATGCGACGAATCCGAAATCGTGCTCTGCCTGCCGCTGTTCCATGGGTGATCGGCGCCATGGTGGCTGGCGCGGCCATCTTATCGTGCGCAGCCGTTGACGCCGCCGAGCCGCAAAAGATCGGTGTGACGTCTATTGTTGTCCGGTCGGTAACCGGCGACCTTGAGGAAACCAGACGCCAACTCGTCATTGACGATCGTGTTCACCGGAACGAACTCCTGACCACGGCCGAAGCGAGTGCCGCGGAGGTTGTATTCCTGGATGGAACGAAGGTCTCCCTCGGCCCCAACGTAAAACTGACCCTCGACGAGTTCGTTTACGATCCCGACACCAAGGACGGCAAGTTCGTGATGACGGCGACCGAGGGCGTTTTCCGGTTTTTCTCCGGCAACCTCGACAATTCGTCCTATGTCATCCGCACGCCCACGGCAACCATCGGCATCCGCGGCACGATCTTCACCTGTGTGACCCGGCCCGACGGGACCACCGCCATATCCCTGGAATCCCTAACAAGCTTTGTCTCCGTCCAGGGTCTGACGGGGCAGGCCCACAATCTCGTTCAAGGCGGAACCACCATCGTCGCCTTTCCCAACGGTACCGTGACGCCGCCGGGCCCGCCGCCGACGTGGGCGGCAGCCGCCATAGCGGTCCTCAATTCGCTGCTGGCACAGCAGGGCAAACCTTCGCCGCCGAGCGAGCTATTGAGAGCCGGCATCCCCGAGAACCCCTGCGCCGACAACCCCAGCCCATCCTGCGGCTGATCGCCTCGTAACCGCAACGGGCGACGCCGGCGGCTACCCACACACGCGCGCGGGTTTGCCCGGCCGCAACGCCAACCATTCGGTGAGCAACGCCACGTCGACCATCGTCCGCCCGTTCAGGGAGCCTTGAAACGCCTCGCTGGGTTGGTCGGGCTCTCCCAGATGGGACAGCACGGCGACGGCACCGGCGGCATCGCCGCTTCGGGTAAAGGCGCTCCGTGTCACGACCGCCGGCACGCCCGCGCCGATGGCCGACGCCAGCCCGGCATCTGAATCCTCGAAAGCGATGCAGGCTCCCGGTGCGACCCGCAGGCGGTCCAGGGCACAGGTATAGACATCCGGCGCCGGCTTCTTGTTGGCGACTGCATCGCCGGCGGCAATGACATCGAACAGCCCCGGACCCTCTGGGCCGAGAACACCCTCGAGCAACGCGGTGACGTTGACCGGCGTCGTCGTCGTGGCGATGGCAAGCATGAGCCCCTGCGCCCGCGCTTCACCAATCAGGCGCTCGATACCGGGCCGAAACCCGACCTCGCCCGTTTCCAGCATATCAACGTAGAGTTCGGTCTTTCGCGCGTGTAGCGCACCGATGTGCGCCTCCGCATCGTCGGCGGCGAGAAAGGCCGGATCGGCCACGGCCGCATAGTGTCGGATGCGCTCCTTGCCCCCGGTAACGCCGAGAAGGTCCTTATAGAGATCAAGACCCCAATGCCATTTCAACCCGTCAGCCACAAATGCCCGGTTGAAGGCGCGGCGGTGCACGTTCTCGGTCTCGGCCATGGTGCCGTCGACGTCGAAAATCAGGGCCTTGAGCGTCATGGTATTTTTCGGGTTGGCTGCGGGAGGCGGCCGATGGCGCGGCACCGAAGCCGCACCATCAGCCTAGCCCCCACTTCCGTTCTCACGCCGCGATGTTGAGCTGCTGGCGCCAGTTCGGGAACAGCGTGTCGGCATCGCCCTGGAAGCTCTCGAATGCGCGCGCGAACTCCTGGTGATCCTTGGCGAACTGGATGGGATCGGCGCCGGACCTCCAGCACTGCTCGGCCTGGCGCAGTGAGATCGCCCCCGCGGCCGGGCCGTCGAGATGGCCGTAGGCACCGCCGCCCGCCGTCATGATCAAGTTGGAATGCCCCAGGTTGCCAAAGAAGCCGGGCATCCGGAGCGCGTTCATACCGCCCGAGATGATCGGCGTCGTCATCTTCATGCCCAGCCATTCCTGGTGATAGAACGGCCCATCGGCACTGTCCTTTTCGATCATGTGGGCGATGTTGCGGTCGGCTGCCTCGCCTTCCATCTTGCCGAAGCCCATGGTGCCGGTGTGTATGCCCGATGCCCCTTGCAGGCGCGACATCTTCGACAGCACGAAGGCCGTGTAGCCCCGCTTCGACTGCGGCGACGTCACGGCACCGTGGCCGGCGCGGTGATAGTGCAGGAACTGCTTGGGGAAGTGGCGGCGCGCCGTGGTAACGGCCTGCGGGCCGGTGACGTAACCGTCGACCAGAAAGGCGACGTGGTCGGCGTTCTCGCCAAAGGTTTCGAGGATGAACTCGCCACGCGCGATCAACTCGCGATAGTCGTCGGCGGTGATGTTGGCGGAAAACAGCTTCGGCTGGCCGCTGTCGTCTTGGGCCCGGCGCATGGCATCGGCGACGGCTATGATGGTCTCCTTCAGGGGCGCGAACGGCTGATTGCCCTGGGGTTCGTCGTTTTTGATGAAATCCCCGCCCATCCAGAACTGATACGCCGCGTCGGCGAAGGGTTGCGGGCGAAGCCCCAGTTTCGGCTTGATGATGGTGCCGACGATGAAACCGCCGTCCTTTTCCGGACGTCCAAGAACCCGCCACAGATCGGCGATGGTCGTCGACGGCCCGTCGAACAGCCTCAGATAATCGGGCGGGACGTAAAAATCGTGCATCTTGGCGTATTCAACATCGCCCATGCCCTGGTTGTTGCCAATGGTCAACGTCAGGAACGAGGCGATCATGGCCTTGCCGTCGGTGATGTTGATATCGAACAGGTCCACCGGATAGGCGATCTTCATGACCTCGTTGGCCTCGTCGACGTCATAGACGAGGGCATCGACGCCGCGGGTGAAGTCGTCGGTGGTGACCACTTCAACGTTGGTGCCGGTCGACGATTCGGCGGCGAAGTGCGCCGCCGTCTCGAGAAAGCCGTACCCGGCCTTGGGCTTCATGGTATAGGCGCACAGAACATGCTTGCCTCCGGCGATCAGATCCTTCTCGTTGAGGTCGAGGTCGGCGTAGCGGGTTGATTGGTCCATGATGGTGTCTCCTTCATAAAGGGGATTGAAATGGGTCGGATTCAGGCGGCGCGCTTGCTGCGCTCGACCAGTTGCAGGATCATCGGCGTCAGGATGAGTTCCATGGCGATATCCAGCTTGCCGCCGGGAATCACGATCGAATTGGCCCGCGACATGAAGCTGTCGTGGATCATCGTCACCAAGTAGGGGAAATCGATGCCGCGAGGATTTTTGAAACGAATGACGACCAGGGACTCATCGGCCGTCGGAATCCACCGGGCAATGAATGGGTTCGAAGTGTC
>JAJFIG010000012.1 GCA_021775195.1 Rhodospirillales bacterium
CCCGCCGTCGCCGCCGCCAAGATCAAGGATGAAAGCGCCGTCGCCGGCCGGGCTAACGTTCTGGTTTTTCCCGACCTGGACGCCGGCAACATCGGTTACAAGCTGACCCAGTACATGGCCGGCGCCACCGCCATCGGTCCCATTCTCCAGGGTTTCGCCAGGCCGGTGGCCGATCTGTCCCGGGGTGCCAGTACCGCCGACATCGTCGCCACTACCGCCATCGCCCTGGCCCTGGCGTGAGCGAGCCGGCCAACCGCTGGCGGTCTCCGTTTCCGGTTCGGTTCTCGCAGGGGACACCATGGCAACCGCCGCAATCTTCGTTCCCGCCCGATCGCGCACGATTCGGGCCGAACCCATCGCCCCCCTTCTGCAGGCTGGCAAACCTTAGCCGTGCTCAGGTGGCGAGCGCCGCCAGCGGTTCGACGTAATCGTAGCCCAGATCGTGGGCGACCGCCTCGTACGTCACCTTGCCCTCGCAGACGTTCAGGCCATTGAGGAAATCGGGGCTGTCGGTCAGCGCCTTCTTGTACCCCTTGTCGGCCAGGGCCTGGATATAAGGAAGAGTGACGTTGTTCAGCGCAAATGTCGAGGTCCGGGGTACGGCGCCCGGCATGTTGGCGACGCAATAATGGACCACGTCGTCGATCACGTAGGTGGGATCGGCGTGGGTCGTTGCCCGCGAGGTCTCGAAGCAGCCGCCCTGGTCGATGGCGACGTCCACCAGAACCGATCCCGGCGCCATCCGCCCGATCATCTCCCGGGTCACCAGCTTCGGCGCCTCGGCGCCGGGCACCAGTACCGCGCCGATCACCAGGTCTGAGCCGAGCACGTACTGGTCCATCGCCCCCTTGGTCGAATAGACGGTGGTCAGGGCCGGGCCGAAGCGCATGGTCAGGTGGCGCAGCACATCGATGTTGCGGTCCAGCACGGTCACCCGGGCGGCCATGCCCAGCGCCATGTAGATGGCGTTCTCGCCGACCACGCCGCCGCCGATGACGACCACGTTGGCCGGCGCTACGCCGGGCACGCCGCCGAGCAGGATTCCCTTGCCGCCGTTCTCCCGCTCCAGGCAATGGGCTCCGGCCTGGATCGACATGCGTCCGGCGACCTGGGACATGGGCGCCAGCAGCGGCAGCCCGCCGTGTCCATCGGTGACGGTTTCGTAGGCGATGCAGACGGCGCCGCTGTCCACCAGGTCCCGGGTCTGGTCGGGGTCCGGTGCCAGGTGCAGGTAGGTGAAGAGAATCTGGCCCGGGCGCAGCATCTTGCGCTCCACCGCCTGGGGTTCCTTGACCTTGACGATCATGTCGGCCTTGGCGAAGACCTCGTCCGCCGCCCCGGCGACGGTGGCGCCGGCGGCCTCGTAATCGCCGTCCGACGAACCGATGCCGATGCCGGCATTAGTCTCGACCATCACTGAATGGCCGTGGGTGATCACCTCGCGCACGCTTGTCGGCGTCATGCCGACACGAAACTCGTTGTTCTTGATCTCCTTCGGAACGCCGATCAGCATGGCCAACCCTCCCGCAAAACTGACATGACAACGGCCAAAGCCGGGGCGAAAACGAACCCGCCCCAATCACACGCGTGAAAATGGAATAGACCCCTGTGATACGCCTGACCGCCCCAAGGGCATAGGGCCAGATGGCGAATTTCGCTGATGCCAGAGAACCCCTACCTCAATCGAGGCGAAAGCCCTTGGCGCGGATGAAGGCGCCGAAGTCGGCCCGCTCGGGCTTCTCATACTGACGGGTCTTGACCTCGCTCCAGGCCCACGGCGTGGCGCCGGCCGGCGCCGTGTAGGGCTGCGCCTCGGCCCGGCGGGCGTCGTAGGCATCGATGTTCTGGCGAATCCCGTCCTCGCTGAAACGGTCCTTGTGGACGGTCACCTGCAGCGGCAGGCGCAGGCTGATGGTGCCTTTGTCCGCCGGCCAACCGAGGGTCAGCCCGGCCACCGGGAAGACATGGTCCGGCAAGTCCAGCATGTCGCTGACCCGGGCGGCGTGGTTCCTGACGGCGCTGATCGGGCAGCAGCCGAGCCCGGCCCTTTCGGCGGCGACGACGAAGGTCGCGAGCACGATCGCGGCGTCGACGCTGGCGTTGAAAAAGGCATCCAGGTGGTCGTTGGCGAAGGGTCGGTCGCGCCACTGATGGATTTGCCTCTGGCGGCGGTTGTTGCCGCAGAAAATCAGGAAGGCCGGGGCCGTCGCGATCCACGCGGCGTTCGGAAACAAGGCGTTGATCCCGTTTCTCGCAGCGGCATCTTCAATGATCACGATATCGGTCTGCTGCAGATCGCTTTTCGTCGGCGCGCACAGAGCCGCCGCTGCCAGGGTCTCGATCAGGGCGGCGTCAACGGGGCGCTTCTGGTAGGCGCGGATGGAGCGCCGGCCCGCCAGGTATGCCAGGGTATCGTCGCCGGCCGACGGGCCATGGGCCGCCGGGGCTTTGCCGAAGCGGTAGGCGAAGGTGTCTTCGAGGGTTGTCGCGGGTTTTTGTGCCATGGCTGAATTCTCCGACGGGGTGGCTGGTGCGGGAGTGGGCAGGGTGAATCCCTAGTCGGGAGAGGATCATAAAGGCGCGCGCGCCGCAACATCCTCTCATGCCCGGTTTTCTTCGCGCCCGTGATCCCATATAAAATCCATGGTCACCGGGACGGGCGGTCCACCCCGGTGATTGTCCACTAGTTCCAGGATCATGACATGATCTCAAGACGAAGGTTCCTGAACACCGGCGCGGCATCCATCACCGCCGCCACCCTGGCGCCGTCCTGGCCGGCCTTCGCCGGCGAGGCTCCGCGCATTATCCTCGAGCCCAAGCCGGGCACGGCGCCGCTGGTCGAGGACGCCCCGAGCCCGACCCCGGTCTGGGCCTACCGGGGCCAGGTGCCGGGGCCGGTGGTCCGGGTCCGTCGCGGCGACACCGTGCGCGTCCGCCTGAAGAATGGTCTACCCCAGCCGACGACCATCCACTGGCATGGGATTCGCATCGCCAACGCCATGGACGGCGTCGCCGGGCTGACACAGGAGCCGGTGCCGCCGGGCGCGACCTTCGATTACACCTTCACCGCGCCTGATGCCGGCACCTACTGGTACCATCCCCATTTCCGCTCCTGGGAACAGCTTGCACGGGGCCTTTACGGCCTTCTCATCGTCGACGAGGACGCGCCTCCGCCTGTCGACCGCGACCTTTTCTTCGTCGCCGACGACTGGCGCCTTACCGACGACGGGACCATCGACGAGGCCAGCTTCGGCAACCTGCACGAATGGGCCCATGCCGGGCGTCTCGGCAACTTCCTCACCATCAATGGACGCTCCGGGCCGGAGATCAAGGTTCGGGCCGGGGAACGCATCCGCCTGCGCTGCGTCAACGTTGCCACCGCCCGCGTCCTCGCCTTCAACTTCGACAGGCTCACCCCCCGGGTCATCGCCATCGACGGGCAGCCGGCACCCGCCGCCGATATAGACACCGGAGGCCTGGTCCTGGCCCCGGCGCAACGGACCGATCTGGTCATCGACGTCACCGGCGACGCCGGCAGCCACATCCCGGTCTGGGAGGTCTCGACCGGTTCACCGTTCGAGGCCGCCCGGCTGGTCATTGCCGACGGCCCGCCGCTGCGTTCCAAGCCGCCCGCGGAACCCATCCAACTGGCGTCGAACCGGCTCCTCGTGTCGCCGTCGCTGGGCGACGCCCAGGGTATCGAGCTGGTCATGGAGGGGGGCGCCATGGGCACCTTGCAGGAAGCCACCTTCCAGGGCGAGGTCCTGTCCATCCGCGACCTCATGCAGAAGGGAATGGTCTGGGCCTTCAACGGCGTTGCCGGCAAGCCCCGGAAACCCCTGGCCGTCGTCCCCCGGGGCCGCACCGCCACCATCAACATGGTCAACCGCACCCGCTGGCCCCACGCCATGCACCTCCACGGCCATCATTTCCGGGCCGTCGAGCGCGACGGCCGCCCGGTCACCGACGCGCCGTGGCGGGACACCGAACTGGTCGCCCCCGGCGAGCAGGTCCGCGTCGCCTTCGTCGCCGACAACCCGGGCAAGTGGCTTCTCCACTGCCACATGCTCGAGCACCAGGCGGCGGGCATGATCACCTGGCTCGAAGTTACCTGAGGGGACCACGGCAATGCCCACCTCCGATATCGTCCGGCCCGACGGCGATCTGATCCGGCGGATCGTTCCCATCGCCACCAGCACCCTGGCCAACGCCCTCGATGATGTCGGCCTGCACGACAACGTCATGCCCTCGATCAAGGCGGTGGCAACCGGGTTCT
>JAJFIG010000111.1 GCA_021775195.1 Rhodospirillales bacterium
CCCTGGTCATCGGCGGTGGCTCGGTGGGCTTGCTCGGCGGCTTGATACTCGAGGCCTGGGGGGCCCGTGGCGTACGTCTCGCCGAGACAAATCCGCTACGCCGCGAGACCGCGGCGGCGGCGGGCCTGGATGTCTTCGATCCCCTCGCCTCGACGGCGGGCAACGCCGAATACGACCTGGTGCTGGACGCCGTCGGCGCCGTGGCGACCCGGGCGGCGGCGCTCTCGGCCGTGCGCCCCGGCGGGGTGATCTCCCATGTCGGCCTGCAGGACTGGGCCGGCGAGTTCGACGCCCGCACCCTGACCTTGTCCGAAGTGACGCTGATCGGCGTCTACACCTACACCGACGCCGACCTGCGCGCCGGGCTCGCGGCACTCCACGACGGCCGCCTGGGCCGACTCGACTGGATCGAGGAACGGCCCCTGGCCGACGGTGGACAGGCGTTTCACGATCTCGACGCCAGCCGCACCCCGGCGGCCAAGATCGTTCTCAAACCCTGACCGAATAGCCGACGGTTCAGCCGTCCTGAACCTGCTCCTCGCGCCGATCCGTCGCCGGCGGTGGCGTCCGCGACAGGGCCGTAATCTCGGCGTAGAGCTCGTCGGTCATCTCGACCTTCCAGGCGTTCAGCGACGGTTGAAGCTGCTCCAGATTGCGCGACCCGATGATCGGGCAGGTGACGGCCGGATGGGCCTTGGCCCAGGCGACCGCCAGCGAGACCGGGTGGACACCCTGCCGTCCCGCCAGGGCGGTGAACGCCTCGGCGACCTCGAACACCCAGTCCTCGCCGTAGCGCTTGGCGTATCCCTTGTTGGCAATAATCCGCCCCGCGTCGGGCCGCTTGTCCTTGCCGTACTTGCCGCTCAGCAGGCCGCCGCCGACGGGCGAATAGGTGATCACCCCCAGGTCCTCGGCCAGGGCCAGCGGGAAGATCTCCGATTCCGCCTGGCGCTTGACGAGGGAGTACATGGGCTGGATGACGTCGAAGCGCGGCCAGTTGTTCTTCGCCGAGATCCCGAGTCCCTTGGCGATCTGCCAGGCGGCGTAGTTGCTGGCCCCGAGATAGAGAACCTTGCCGTCGGAAACCAGCTTCTCCAGCGCCCGCAGGGTCTCCTCCAGGGGCACCACCGGGTCCCAGCGATGGATGAACAGAACGTCCAGCCGGTCGGTGCCGAGGCGCCCCAGGCTCGCCTCGACGGCGCGCAGGATGTGCCGCCGGTTGCCGCCCCGCGCATTGATGTCGTCCCCCATAGGCATGAAGCATTTCGAGGTGATCACCAGGTCGTCGCGGCAGTCACGGATGAGCTTGCCCAGGATGGTCTCCGCCTTGCCCCTGGAATAGCCGTCGGCACAGTCGAAGAAGTTGATGCCGGCGTCGCGGCTGGCCCTGAACATGCGCCCCGACTCTTCCTCGTCGGCATCGCCGCCAAATGACATGGCCCCGTAGCACAACTCCGAGACCCGCACGCCGGTGCGCCCAAGCTCTTTGTACTGCATACCCTGTTCTCCCCGTTCCCGGGCTTCCTGGCCCGCCGGACCTTATACCACCCTGCCCGAAATTCACCCACAAGCATACGCCGCGGGCGCTATACTGCCGCTTTATCACTGGACGACGTGATCCCCCCATGGAACCCGTACTTCAAAGCCTGCTTGCTGGCCTCCCCGTTCTGCTTCTCCACTTCGGCGTCACCGTGGCCATGCTCGCCCTCGGCGTCACCATTTACATCTGGCTCACTCCCTACCCCGAGATCGCCCTCATCCGCCAGGGCAACACCGCCGCCGCCGTGTCCATGTCGGGGGCCGTCATTGGCCTCGCCCTGCCCCTCGCCATCTGCCTCGCCAGCAGCGTCAACGTCTACGACATCATCGTCTGGGGCGTCGTGACTCTTATGGTTCAGCTCATCGCCTACCGGGTCATGGACCTGCTGCTCCGCGAACTGCCGAAGAGGATCGAGAACGACGAGGTCGGACCGGCGATCCTCCTGGTGGCGGTCAAGATCGGCGTCGCCGCCATCAACGCCGCCGCCGTCGCCGGCTGAGCGGCGGGGCCCGGAAACTCCCCCATGAAGCTCCGCGACATCATCGCCCTCGTCGCCATGTTCGTGGTCGCCATCGTCGGCAAGGGCCTCGGCATCTGGGCCGACGGCGGCGACGGCCCGTCGCCCCGCCGTCCCGTGCCCGAGGACTCGCGCCCCGACATCCGCCGCGAGCTGCCCCCCGGGTGGAAGGACAACGCCGGATCGTCCGAGGTCCGGCCCCTGGTCCCGGCCCCGGTTCCGTCCGAGGTCCACGTCCGCGTGCCCAAGAAGGGGCCCAGTTCCGGCACCGCTTTTTCCGTCGACGCCGGCGGCCACTGGCTCACCGCCCGCCACGTCGTCGACGGCTGTTCCGACGTCCTCATCGTCGTCGGCCCGCGCCGCGCCATGCGGGTCGCCCGGGTCTTTTCCCACCCCAACGCCGACGTCAGCATCCTCGCCACCGGGCGCGGGGCGCCGCCGCTAGCGGTGATGCGGTCCCTGGGCCGGGTCCGCGACGGCTTCCAGTTCGGCTTCCCCAAGGGCAAGCCCGGCGCCGTCTTCTCCACCTTCATCGGCTCGACCCGGCTCCGCTCCCAGGGCCGCTATAACACCCTGGAACCGGTCTACGCCTGGGCCGAGCGGGTCCGGGTGCCGTCCTATCAGGGGTCCCTGGGCGGCCTCAGCGGCGGCCCCATGGTCGACCGCAGTGGCGCCGTGATCGGTGTGGTCCAGGCCGAGGCCCCGCGCCGCGGCCGCATCTTCTCCGCCGCGCCGAAGACCCTGCTCGCCGCCTTCGATATGGCCGGGATATCCATCGCCACCGCCGCCGCCGGACGCCCCGCCCGGGACGACCTCAACCGCACCGACTTCCCCCGCCACGGCAAGACCCTGATGCAAAGCCTCACCGTGGCAAAAGTGGTCTGCCGCGTATAACCGCCCCGCCACCCCGCATCATAGGCCCAGGAGAGTGACCAACCGGAATTACCCTATGTGGTTCACTTCTTCTTTCTAATCCGGGCCCGCCCTACAGCGCCACGCCGGCAGTACCCATGGCCTTTTCCCAGGTCGTCTCGGGGGTCTCGCTGAACACCAGGTCCGGGTCCGCCGGCGCCGTCACCCAGTCGTCGCGGGCCAGTTCCCGTTCCAGCTGGCCCCGACCCCAACCGGCATAACCGAGGGCAAACAGGCTGAGCTTGGGTCCCTTGCCCTTGGCGATGTCCTTGAGGACCCCGATCTCGGTGGAGAGCGCGAACTGGTCGTTGACGACGACGGTTCCGTCGCTGGCGTATTCGGTGCTGTGGAGCACGAACCCCTGTCCCGACTCCACCGGCCCGCCGTAGTGCAGGCGGATGTCTCCCTCGGCGTCGTCAACGTCCTTGCCGAAGGCCTTGAGCAGCTTGGCCAGCGACCCGCTGCCGATGCGCCGGTTGACCACCAGCCCCATGGCCCCCTTGGCGTTGTGGTTGACCATGTAGATGACGGTCTGCCTGAACCGGGGATCTCGCATCCGCTCCGTCGCCACCAGAAGCTGGCCGGCGATGTAGGGCGCGTGGACCGGCGCCGGCGCCTTGGCGTCATCGCCGAGCGCCGGGACCGGCACCGCCATCAGAACGGCGATGGCGGCTGTGGCGCGGAGGAACCGTCGCGGTTTCATGGCCGCCATCATATCAAAATGCCCGGGCCGGCGGCACCCACCGGTCACGGCGCCGGTTCGTCACCGCCCCAGTCGATCACCGGCAGGGTCGCCAGCGACACCGGCCCGGCATAGACCTTGCGGTCCTGGACCGTTGCCGCCAGGTTGACGAACGAGCGCCCGCCGCCGTCCGGGCGCTTCGACATCGCCCCCAGCACCAGCTTGGCGAGGACCGCGTCCCGGTCGCGCACCAGGCCCAGTTCGCGCATCACGTCCAGGGTCTCGAAGAACCCCTCCACCTTGGCGGTGAAGGCGCCGATGGGCTGGAGGTTGCCGTCCAGGGCCACGGTGCCG
>JAJFIG010000112.1 GCA_021775195.1 Rhodospirillales bacterium
CCGCCGGCGCGGAGGAACGAAGCCCGGCTGCGCCAGCAGGCCATCGACCTGGCGGAGTCGCTGCATCTCCAGGACGAACTGGACAACCTGGTGAAGAACCTGCCCTACGGCCACCAGAAGCGGGTCGAACTGGCCCGCGCCCTGGCCGCCGAGCCGGAGATCGTCCTCCTGGACGAGCCCGTGGCCGGCTGCAACGACGAGGAAACGGCGGAGCTGGAGACCATCATCCGCACCGCCAACCGGGACCTGGGGGTGACCATCCTCCTGGTCGAACACGACATGTCCATGGTGATGAAGGTCTGCGACTACATCTACGTCATCAATTTCGGCGCCAACCTGGCCGACGGAACCCCCGAGGAGGTCCAGACCAACCCGGCGGTGATCGGCGCCTACCTCGGGGAGGCGACGGAATGAGCCTGCTCAAGCTCACCGACGTGGCGGCCAACTACGAGGCGGTGCGCGCCCTGCAGGGGGTATCGCTCGAGGTGCCCGAGGGGGCCGTGGTGTGCTTGCTCGGGGCCAACGGCGCCGGCAAGTCGACGACCCTGAAATCCATCTCCGGGCAGGTCAAGGCGGCAGCCGGGTCGATCGAGTTCGAGGGCAGACGCATCGACGTCCTGTCGCCCCGCGACATCGTCCGCCTGGGCATCGCCCAGGTGCCCGAGGGGCGCAAGATCTTCAAGGACCTGACCGTCGGCGAAAACCTGCGCATGGGCGCCTATTCCAGGACCGACAAGGCCGGCATCGACAGCGACGAGGAAATGGTCTTCGACCTGTTCCCGGTGCTCAAGGAACGGACCAAGCAACTGGGCGGCACGCTGAGCGGCGGCGAACAGCAGATGCTGGCCATCGGCCGCGGCCTGATGGCCCATCCCCGGCTGCTGCTCCTGGACGAGCCGTCCCTGGGGTTGGCGCCGCTGATCGTCGCCGACATTTTCCGGGTACTGAAAACCATCAACGCCGAGCAGGGCATGACCCTGCTGATCGTCGAGCAGAACGTCCACGTGTCGCTGAAGAACGCCGACTACGGCTACGTCCTGCAGGTCGGCAAGGTGACGGTGGAGGGCAGCGCCAGCGAGCTTCTGGAAAAGAAGGAGGTGGTCGAATCGTACATGGGGAGCCAGGCCTGACGGCCGGCTTCCTAGCGGGGACACCAAGGAAGGAAAGGGGATGGGGATCGATAACTTGAAGAATTTTGACGACGGCCGTGGGGCGGCGCCCCGGGGCCAAAAAACCGATACCGCCATTGCGGCGGAGCAAGAACGGTGGTCGCCAAGACCACGACAACACTGTGCAACCTATAACGGGAGGTGATTATGAAACGCCTTGGATTTTTGAGTTTGGCCATCGCCGGCTTCGGCGCCTTCGCCCTGACTTCGGGCAGCGTCCTGGCGGCGAACGGCCCGGGAATCTCGGACAAGGAGATCCTTATCTGTTCGTACCAGCCGATGACCGGCAAGGTGTCGAGCTATTTCCGCATGGGCAAGGGCGCCGATGCCTGGTTCAAGCACATCAACGAGACCGGCGGCATCAACGGCCGCATGGTCAAATACAAGATGGTCGACGACAAGTACGAGCCGGCGCGCACCAAGAGCATCGTCAAGCGCTTCATCGAGCGCGACAAGTGCTTCGCCATCGTCGCGCCCCTGGGGTCGGCCCCGACCTCGGCGGTGATCGACTACATCACGTCGAAGAACGTGCCCCTGATCGGTGCCGGCACGGGGGCGGATAAGAACCTCACCCATCCCAGCACCTACGTCTTCCCGCTCTACCCGAGCTACAACATGGAAGGCCAGGAGCTGGTGCGCTTCGCGAGCAAGGTCTTTGGCGCCAAGAAGGTGGCGCTCCTCTATCAGAACGACCCCTCGGGCAAGACCCACCTGAAGGGCATCAACTCGGTGCTCGACAAGTATGGCGTCAAGCTGGTCGCCGAGCAGGGCTACGAGGCCAAGGAGGTCGACGTCAGCGCCCAGGTGATCGCGATGAAGAACGCCAATCCGGACGCCGTGCTGTGCTCGTGCGCGCCGGAGCCGGCGGCCAAGTTCTATACCGAGCGCAAGAAGCTGGGCTGGGACGTGCCGGTGATCAACGTCTTCTTCGGCAAGAGCCCGAAGGTGGCGGAACTGGCCGGCAAGGCAGCCGTCGAAGGTATCTACTTCACGACCATCTTCCGGGACTTCAATTCGTCGGCGAAACAGATCATGGAGGCCAAGTCGATCCTCAAGAAGTACTACCCCGAGGAAACGCCGGACGCCATCCATCTCTGGGGCTTCACCGGCGCCCAGGTCTTCACCGAGGCCATGCGCCGCATGGGCAAGGACAACCTGACCCGGACACGCCTGATCAAGACCCTGGAGGGCATCGACGGCTGGAAGGGTAGCGTGGTTCCCGAAATCACCATCGGCGAGGGCGGCGCGCCCGACCACTTCCTGGTCAAGGACATGTCATACGTCATCTATAAAGGTGGCAAATTCCAGGATTTCTCTCCTCCCTGGCAACAATAACAACCGCGAGGCGCCGGGCGGCGGCGCATAACGCCGCCGGCCGACGCC
>JAJFIG010000113.1 GCA_021775195.1 Rhodospirillales bacterium
GGCCCCGAAGCGATCCCGGATCGTTTCGTCGAAGGCGTCGTTCCTGGCGTACCAGTCCTCCGGCCCCGCCTCCGCGAACCAGAAGCCGAGAACCTCGTCGATGGTGACCATGGCCAATTCAACCCTTTTGCTTGTCCCCGATCCAGTGTCAGATAGGGCCCCGGTCAGCCAAAAGGAACCCCCATGCCCGAGATCATCCTCCACCACTACCCCCAGTCCCCGGTCTCCGAGAAGGTCCGCGTCGTCCTCGGCATCAAGGGCCTCGCCTGGCGCTCGGTCGAGATCCCCCGCCTGCCGCCCAAGCCCGACCTCATGCCCCTCACGGGGGGCTACCGCCAGACCCCGGTGATGCAGGTCGGCGCCGACGTCTTCTGCGACAGCCAGTGCATCATCCGCGCCATCGAGCACCGCCACCCCGAGCCCACCCTTTTCCCCGGCGGCGGCGACGGCATGGCCTGGGGCGTCGGGCGCTGGACCGACGGACCGCTCTTCACCACCGTCATCTCCCTGGTCATGGGCGACTCGGCGGACACCATGGCGCCCGAGTTCTTCGCCGACCGCATCCCGCTCTATTTCGGCCCCGGCGCCGACGTCGAGGCGCTGAAGGCCCGGATCCCCGAGACCCTCGCCGACCTCCGCCCCCAGGTCGGCTGGATGGACACCCGCATCGCCACCGGCCGCCCCTTCATGCTCGGCCCCGACCCGGGGCTCCCCGACGCCTTGTGCTATTACCTGATCTGGTTCATCCGCGGGCGCTATTCGAAAGGTCCCGAATTCCTGGCAGGGTTCCCCGCCCTCAACGCCTGGGAGGAGCGCGTCCGCGCCATCGGCCACGGCACCCCCACCGACATGACGGCACAAGAGGCCCTCGACATCGCCCGCGCCACCGAGCCCGCGACCCCCGAACGCCCCGACCCCGGCGACCCGCAAGGCCTCAAACCCGGCGACCCCGTCACCGTCACCCCGGCTCGCCCCGGCGAAGCCTATGGCGGAGCCTGGGACCTCCCCGGCGAAGCCCCCACGGTCGCGGGCACCGTCCTTTCCCTCACGCCCGAGGACATCGCCATCACCCGCGAGGACGGGCGCGTCGGCACCGTCGCCGTCCACTTCCCAAGGGTTGGGTACAAGGTGCGGGCGGGGTAGAATTAAGGGGACACCTTAAGGGGACACCTTACTTAATTCCCCCCATCGTCACCGGTAGCGGAATTCGAGGGCGAAGAAGAGGTCGTCCTTCGCCGTCGGCTCGAACCCGGATTTTTCGAAAACGACGCTTCTTTTGCCCTCGGCGTCCGTCTCCCAGCCGCGGAGCGAAGCCTCCCCGGCCTTCTCTTCCCACCGGAACCCTTGCCGTTCCTGGCGCGGCGCCACGAACAGCCGGGGCTCCCGCTTCCCCCACGACGGATCGAGGTGGATGCGGACCACCTCCTTGCCGATGGGGCCTTTCCACGACGCGCCGGTGGCCAGCACGTAGTCGAAGAACAGGTAGCTTTTCTTGCTCTCGAGGGCCTTGGCGAGGGCCGGGGTGATGCTGTCCGCGAACAACTGTTCCGCCTTGAAGCTGCCCTGGATGTTGCGCCTGATCATGTCGGGATACTGCCACGGAACGTCGATCACGTAGTCGACCTCCACGGTCCGCGTTTCCCGGGCCGGAAAGGACGCCTCCCACAGCACCAGTTTCATCACCCGCTTGCCGCCGATCCACACCCCCTTGAAGAAGCCTTTCGACATCTTTTCCTTGGCGATGGCGGGCACGGGATCGGTGGCGCCGGGAGCGGCGGGGACCAGGTCCCACGGCCTCTTGTACCCGCCCGACCCGGCGAACACCGGAACCGGCCGGCCCTGGACGCGGGCGGCGAAGGAGCGGAAGCGGTAGTTGCTGTAGCGCCGCTCGCCGAGGGGGAAGCCGATCACCACCCGGGCGTCCGTGTCGCCTTCGTTCTCCATCGTGAACACGGCCTTGCCGCGGATGGCGGTGACCGCGTCGGGCGTGCGGGGATAGGCGCCGACGAAAATATCGACCGCGGCGTCGGCCATCCGGATCGCCGACGACGCCGCCTTCTCTCGCCTCGGCGAAGCCTCCGGCGGAGCCTGGGTCGGCGCTGCGATCTCGCCGACAAGGGCCCCGCCGGGCGAGCGCTTCGGCCCGTAGGTCATCTCGCCCATGAATTCGATATCCGCCCGCGCCGCCCCGGCGCTTAACGCCAGCGCGACCGCCACCGCCACCGCCACCGCCGCCAACAGTCCGCCGATGTTCACGTTTGCCATGGGACCTCCTTTTCGCCCTTAATTCGATGCCTGGGACGGCGCGCTCCGGAACCGCTCTCCGACTTTGCGAACGAAGCCGGCGAGCATGAGCACGACAACGCCCATCAACATCGATGCCCCGGCCGCAAGCCAGACAAGAATTTTCGGATCGACAACGATCAACACGCCGACGACGATCAATGCAAAGCCGAGGATGATCAGCAGCAGGACGGCAAGCGGCTTCTCCACCATTCCCTTGCATGTTTCCGCCATCGGGCACAGTGCCATTGGGGTTGGTTCTTCTATCATCCCCTCCATCGTCTCCTTCAATTCCGAACCCTGTTCGAATTAAAGGTCTGCCCCCCGATGTCGCCCAGGTCCCCCGTCAGTAGAGCATATCCCCGTAGCGCTCTTCCATCGCCGCCTGGTCTTCCGCCGCACCGGCGGACCCGGTCTGGTCCTTGATCATCTGCCCCATGCTGGGCAGGCACGACCGCTCGATGACCGCTTCCGGCGACCACAGCGCGGAGCGCATCAGCGCCTTGGCGCAATGCAGGTAGGCCTCCCGGACCGTCACCTTCAGCACCGTCGCCGGCGCCTTGCCGTCGACGCCGAACCGCCGGCACAGCGCGGCGTCGTCGCGGATTTCCGCCACCCCGTTGATCCGCAGCGTCTCGTTGACGCCGGGAACGAGGAAGATCAGCGACACCGCCGGGTTGCCGATGATATTGGTATAGCCGTCGAGCCGGTTGTTACCCGGCCGGTCCGGGATCAACAGGGTGCGGTCGTCCTCGACGGCGACGAAGCCCGGCCTGTCCCCCCGCGGCGACACATCCCCCAGCCCGCCGGCGGCCTGCGTCCCCATCACCAGGAACGGCGACAGGCCGATGAACCGGCGGCAGTGGGGGTCCAGACGATCAAGCCCCTTCTCGACCGACCGCCCGGTCGCCTGCCTGTAGATCCCCCGCAAGGCCTCCACCGTATCGATTTTGCTCATCCCGCGTCTCTTTGTTCTGTTGGCGATGTGTTGGTATCGGTCAGGTTATACCAGAATTCACGCCACCATCCTCAAGGGCTGGCAGCGGCTGGTGTTTTCAGTCGTGTTTTTGGGGTTTGCGGTTGCCTGCTGGTATGCGTGGTTGGGGATGTGAAAACTGCGGTCTTCGGGCGTTGTGCGGCGGCGGTTGCGCGTATAAGCTGAATAAGCTCAGGAATGCCTTACTTATTTCAGGCGTCCCTTTAATTCAAACTTAACGGAGGCGAGTTGACACTTCACCTGCCGGAATCTGCCGTGCTATGTTCATATTTCGTTCTTGGGGGAGATCATGGGTGACACCACAGCAATCGAATGGACGGATGCAACCTGGAACCCGGTGACGGGCTGCACCAAGATTAGCGCCGGCTGCGACAATTGCTATGCCGAACGCTTCTCCGAGCGCTTTCGCGGGACGTCCGGCCATCCGTTCGAAATGGGTTTTGACCTGACGCTCCGTCCCGAACGTCTCGATCAACCATTGCGATGGCGTGCGCCTCGAATGATTTTCGTCAACTCGATGAGCGATCTCTTTCATAAAAAGGTCCCGGAGGCGTTCATCGCCCGCGTGTGCGACACCATGGAGCGCGCGCCCTGGCACACCTTTCAGGTGCTCACAAAACGCTCGTCTCTGATGCGTGACTTTTTGCGCCGACGCTACCCAAGCGGACGTGGCCCACGACACATGTGGTTCGGTGTCTCGGCGGAAGACGGAAGCAGGAAGTCCCGAATTCGGCACCTTCAGGAAACGCCCGCCGGTGTGCGCTTTCTTTCGGTTGAACCCCTGATCGGACCCATGGGCGAGCTCGATCTTACCGGGATCGATTGGGTAATCGTCGGCGGCGAAAGCGGTCCAGGCGCCCGCCTCATGGATCCCGGGTGGGTGCGCGAGGTGCGCGACCAGTGCCTTGAGAGCGGTGTTGCCTTTTTCTTCAAGCAGTGGGGAGGGCCACGTCCGAAGTCGGGCGGGCGTGAACTCGACGGGCGGGAATGGAGCCAATTCCCGCATCCTCCAGCCGCGCACGCGGTCGCGGCCGAGTGAGATGGTCTCGCTTCACGATTATGTCGGTCGTGAGCAATCCTACGTAAAGCATGTATTTCTTGAGAGTTATCTTGAGGCGCTGGTCCACAAGACAGCCAGTAGATATCCGCACATCGTCTACGTTGATGGGTTTGCCGGACCCTGGCAAAGCGCAAACGAAAAACTTGAGGATACCTCTTTCGGCATTGCCCTGAATGCGCTCCGCCGGGCCAAGGGCTCATGGAAAGAGAAACAGCGTGATGTCCGCATGTCCGCCTATCTCGTCGAGCGCGATCCGTCCGCCTACCAACAACTCACCAGCGTTCCTGCGCGATATCCCGACATCACAATCAAAACGTACAATGACGATTTTCTGACGGTGCTCTCGAAGATTCTAAAAGACCTGCCCAGGGATGCATTCACCTTCTTCCTGATCGATCCAAAGGGCTGGCGCATCCGTCTCCGCGCCCTCGAAGCATTGCTCGCCAGACCCAGTTCGGAAGTGATCTTCAACTTCATGTTCGATTTCATCAATCGCGCGGCAAGTATCCGGGATCCTGCCATCGCAACCGGGCTGGACGAACTCATACCTTTCGGGGATTGGAGAAGGGAACTCGAAGAGGGCGAGCGATCAGGTAGTGTGACTCGGGGCACGCGCAAGACGATCCTGGTCGGATCGTTCGGCCAGTCTCTCAAACAACTGGGGAAATACGACTACGTTGCCGAGACGACCGTCCTGCGTCCATTGAAAGACCGGCCGCTCTATTGCCTGTTCTACGCAACCCGGCACCCCAAGGGGATCGAGGTGTTCCGGGATTGTCAGATTGCCGCCTTGAGGGAGGAATCGCGGACGCGCGCGTCTACCAAGGTCAAGCACGTGGCAACTACATCAGGCCAAGGCGAATTCTTTCAGTCGCTGCACGAGATGGCGCCGGACGAACTGGAGTCTTTCCTTCAGGATCAACATATAGAGGCGGAGAAGACACTCTTGGAGCTTGCGCCGGAGAGTCCAATTTTTTTGACCTATGAGAAGCTGCGGGCTCAGGTTCTGGCACGGCACGTCGTCAGGCACCCGGACGTGAATAAGATCGCGGCGCGCCTACGCCATGAGAATCGGCTTCTGTTCCCCGATTGGGAAAAGGGCAAGCGGGTGCCCCAACCGGGCTACCGGACCCAACGGAATTAGAGCATTGAGAGTTCTGTATTGTGTCCCCAGAATTCAAATACATTGAATTATTGCCGCCGTTTTTCTTTTTAGGCCCGCGCCCGTCTGGTGCCGCGCTGGGTCACATGACGGGGGAGACCGGGGATAACAAGCCGGGGTAGCCGCGCCATGAGGCCATAACTGACGTATTTAGTGTATTTAGTAAACT
>JAJFIG010000114.1 GCA_021775195.1 Rhodospirillales bacterium
CCCCTCGATGCCCCCCGATGGCGCCGCTCCTCGCCGGACTACCTTTCGCACCATGATCCCCGCCGCGGCGGCATTAGCACTGGCGCTGATAATTACCCTGCCATCGCCGGCGGCCTCCGGTTTCGCCGACGCCGTCGCCGCCTATGACCAGGGCAACTACACCACCGCGTTCCGTGAATTCGGCAACGCCGCCAAATCCGGCGACCCCACGGCGCAAGCGATCCTCGCCCATATGTACGCCACCGGTCAGGGGGTGTCGGTGGACCACGCTGCCGCCGTCCGCTGGTACAACAAGGCCGCCGAGCACGGCCTGGCGGTCGCCCAAAGCGCCCTGGCCCGCATCTACGCCGATGGCCGGGGTGTCGAAAGAGACGCGGTGGCGGCGGCCATGTGGTTCGACCTTGCCGCCGATGCCTTCGGAGCGGGCGCGGCAGGGGACGAGGCCCGGCGCAGGCGCGACCGTTTGACGGCGGGGCTTTCGCCCAATGACCGCGAACGGGCCCACCACCTTGCCGAGACCTGGCGCAGAACGCACTTAAAATAGATTAACTTGATAATAAAATCGCGTTATACGTTTAGCTTATAGAGCGATTTTCTCATCATAATCCGGTGATTTACAAGACTCTTCATGTCATTAAGGAAGTTGTTTTTATTCAACCGGTTTTCACATTTTGTTGAAGCATAGTTTACCGGTGAGTGTGATGGTCGTCACACCGCCAACAGGGTTTCCAGGGCACCATCGTCGTCAACGAAAAAAGACTTTTGGTTTAACCCCGACCCTGAAGGAGCTTTGAAATGACCATCACCCGCAAGAGCATCATCACCGCTTCGACCGCCGCCCTGTTCCTCGGCTTCGCCATTGCCGGCGCCGCGACCCCGGCCGCCGCCGACGACTCCGGACCGCTGGGCTGGACCTACGACATCGCGACCGGCACCTATGAGGTCGTCGAACAGGAGGTCAACCGCGAGACCAGCGCGGCCGTGACCGAGAACCTTGAGTACGCCGACGAGGTCTCCAAGTTGACCTTCGACAGCAGCCTCTCCGGCATGTAACCGATTCCTTCCCTCCCCGAGCAAACCGGGGCCGGCGCACAAAGCGCCGGCCCCATTTTTTTGCCATCGATATCCAGGACGCAGCCGTAACCGTGGACGGCCGGCGCCGGCCGCCGTCAGAATTTCAAATCCGGGATGGGGTCAGATCTTGATGTTCAGGTAGAAGCCGCGGGGAACGTCCGCGTTCAGGGGCTTGCCCGATTCCAGAACCTGGTTCAGCCGGGTGACGGCCTGGCGTTCCTCGGGCGAGTCGGAGGCCTGGGCCACGGCGGCGCGGGCCTTGACCTCGCGCACGTCCTGGTAGCCGCGCGGAGCATCTCCCGCACGGGAAACGGCCGAGCCTGCAATTTTCAATGCCTCGGTCATGGTGCCGACGATAAACAGGAAAAGTTAACGGAATCTCTATGCCGGGCTCATAACCCGGGCCGCGCGACCTTGACCCCGGGCGCGGCGCCCTGGCGGAAGCGCTCGAGAGCCCAGGCAACGCTGGGAAAGGCCAGTTCGTCCCAGGGAATCCGCTCCCAGTCAAACAGCGCCACTTCCTGGCTTTCCTCGCCCACTCCGTACCCGGCCTCGGTCATACGGGCACCGTGGATCACATAGACCTGGCTAATGTGGGGAATTTCATAAATACCGATGAGGCTGGTCACCTCGACCCGGGCCCTGGCCTCCTCCCAGACCTCGCGGGCGGCACCCTGCCCGGTGGTCTCGTTGAGTTCCATGAACCCGGCCGGGATGGTCCAGAATCCGATCCTGGGCTCGATGGCGCGTCGGCATAGAAGGACCTGGTCGCGCCACATGCAGACGGCCCCGACGATAATCTTGGGATTGTCGTACTCGATATATCCGCAATCGGGACAAACCAACCGGGACCTGTTGTCCCCGTCGGGAACGGCTTCGACGACTGGACCGGCATGTCGTTTGCGGTTCATGGGACAAATGTGACCCGTGGACGCGGGCGAGACAAGGCCGGATAGGGCTCTAGCGCGCCAGCACGCTGACCTGATCACCGTCGAGAGAAAGTTTCACCGGTGCCCCGGTACCAATCTCCGGCTCGCCCCGCTGGTGGGCCTTATCGACGAGAAGCGAGTGATCGCCGACGGCGACGCGGTAGCGGACGACGCCGCCCAGGAACTCCATATACTCCACCGTGCCCGATACCGTGGCCGCGCCCGAAACCGGCGCCGCGTCCGCCGGCCCGATGCTCAGGTTCTGGGGCCGGAAGACGATGCTGCCGACACCGTTGCTGCCTTCCGCCAGGGGCACGGTGATGCCGCCGTCGGCGGAACGGAACACCAGGTTCCCGCCGTCGCTGTCGACCGATCCCTGGACGACGTTGGCGACGCCCAGAAAACCGGCGACGAAAAGATTGGCAGGATGATCGTAAAGGTCCATGGGCGCGCCGACCTGCTGGATGATCCCGTCATCGATCACGGCGATGCGATCGGCGGTGGTGTTGGCTTCCTCCTGGTCATGGGTAACGAAAATGGTGGTGATGGCGAGCTTGCGCTGCAATTCCAGAATTTCCTGGCGCATCTGGACCCTGAGGGCGGCATCCAGGTTGGACAGCGGTTCGTCGAGAAGCAAGACGTGGGGTTCGACGACGATGGTGCGGGCCAGGGCGACGCGCTGCTGCTGGCCGCCCGACAACTGGGACGGCCGCCGGTCGCCATAGTCGAGCAGGCCGACCATATCCAGCGCCGCGTCGACCCGTCCCGGGATGTCCTTCTTCGGCACCCGGCGCTCCTCGAGACCGAAGGCGACGTTGCGGCGCACCGTCATATG
>JAJFIG010000115.1 GCA_021775195.1 Rhodospirillales bacterium
TTCGCCCTACATTCGCGTCGCCCTGGTCCACGATCTGGAGACCCTGGAGGACGCCCTCGAACGCCTCGTTAAGGTCTTGTAAACCAAGATGCCGTAACAATCCGCCATGGGCCGAACCGCGAGCAACGCCAGGGGTGGACCCGTCCTGCCCAGGGCGGTGGTCGATTTTCTCCGTCGCCGGCTGTCGGAATCCGTCGGAATTCTCTGTTTTCTGGGCTCCGCCGTGCTCCTGGCGGCCCTTTTCAGCTATGACCCCGCGGACCCGTCCTTCAACAGCGCCACCGCCGGTGCGACCCACAACCTCCTAGGCCGTCCCGGCGCCCATGGGGCGGACCTTCTGCTGCAGACCCTAGGAGCCACCGCGGCGATTCCGGCCCTCGCCCTCATCGTCTGGGGCTGGCAGGCCTTCCGCAAGCAGGCCGTCACCCTGCTTTGGCTGCGCGTCGCCCTGCTCGCTGCTGCCGTGATCCTCTTGGGCATGGGCCTCGGCCCCGTGCCCGGCCCCGAAACCTGGCCGCTCCTGACCGGGCTCGGCGGGGTCACCGGGCAGATACTCATCGACAGCCTGACCGCCTTCGTGGCGGGCTTCACCGGCGCCGCCAGCACCACGATCATCGCCCTGATCTGCGGCGTGCTGGGACTGTCGGCGCTGATTGCCGCCTTCGGCCTGCCCATGGCCCAGTGGCGGGCCCTCGCCACGATCCTCAGCCGCGGCACCCGGTCCCTCGGCCGCGCCGTGGCATCCCTGCCGGCGCGGGCGGCACAGCAGGTGCCACGGCGCCAGCGCATCGAACCGACCGTGAAACGCGGCACCGCCATCGCCAAGACCCGCCCCGCGGCCAAGAGCCGCGACGGCCTGGTCGAGGCGCGAACGGCGAAGGTCAAGGCCGGCCGGCGCGCCCTTGCCGCGCGCCAGAAGTCCCTGAACCTGGGACCCAGCGATCACTACGAGCTTCCGCCCCTCGACCTCCTCGACCTGCCCGATATCGACAGCCGCCGGAACGCCGTCAACAAGGACGCCCTCGAGCAGAACGCCCGCCTTCTCGAAACCGTGCTCGAGGACTTCGGCGTCCGCGGCACCATCGTCAAGATCCGCCCCGGCCCCGTCGTCACCCTCTACGAGCTCGAACCGGCGCCGGGCACCAAGACGTCGCGGGTGATCGGCCTTTCCGACGACATCGCCCGCTCCATGAGCGCCGTATCGGTGCGCGTCGCCGTGGTCGCGGGGCGCAACGCCATCGGCATCGAGCTGCCCAACCTGCGCCGCGAAATGGTTTACCTGCGCGAGCTCCTCGAATCCGACGCCTTCGAGCGCAGCAGCGCAAAGCTGACCCTGGCCCTGGGCAAGGATATCGGCGGTTCGCCCATTTTCGTCGATCTCGCGCGCATGCCCCACCTCCTTGTCGCCGGCACCACCGGGTCGGGCAAATCGGTGGCCATCAACACCATGATCCTGTCCCTGCTCTACCGAATGTCCCCCGACCAGTGCCGGTTCATCATGATCGATCCCAAGGTGCTGGAGCTTTCCGTCTACGAGGGCATCCCCCACCTCCTGACCCCGGTGGTCACCGAGCCCGGCAAGGCCGTGGTCGCGTTCAAGTGGGCGGTGCGCGAGATGGAGGAGCGCTATCGCGCCATGGCCCACCTGGGCGTCCGCAGCATCGCCGCCTACAACGCCCGCCTTGCCGAGGCCAACAAGAAGGGCGAGGTCCTGAACCGCCGGGTGCAGACCGGTTTCGACGACAACGGCAAACCGGTGTTCGAGGAGCAGCCCCTGAGCATGGAGCCGCTGCCGTTCATCGTCATCGTCGTCGATGAGATGGCCGACCTGATGCTGGTTGCCGGCAAGGACATCGAGGCCGCGGTCCAGCGCCTGGCCCAGATGGCCCGGGCCGCCGGCCTGCACCTGATCATGGCCACCCAGCGCCCGTCCGTCGACGTCATCACCGGCACCATCAAGGCCAACTTCCCGACCCGGGTCAGTTTCCAGGTCACTTCCAAGATCGACAGCCGCACCATTCTCGGCGAGCAGGGCGCCGAGCAGCTTCTCGGCCATGGCGACATGCTGCACATGGTCGGCGGCGGCCGCATTACCCGCATTCACGGGCCCTTCGTTTCCGACAAGGAAGTGGAGACCGTGGTCAAGTACCTTGAAACCCAGGGCGAACCGGACTACCTCGATGCAGTGACCGAGGATGAGGACGGCAGCGCCTTCCCGCTGCCCGGCGGCGTCGACGGATCCGGCGGAAACTCAGGCGATGCGCTGTACGAGGAGGCCATCGCCCTGATCGCCCGCGAGGGCAAGGCGTCCACCAGCTTCATCCAACGTCACCTGCAGATCGGCTACAATCGCGCCGCGCGGATCATCGAGCGCATGGAGGACGAAGGCATTGTCAGCAAGGCCAACCGCGTCGGACGCCGCGAGGTTCTCATCGCCAAGGACAGCGATTACGCCGCCTGATCCCCCCCGTCATCCCTGGCGCTCCGCCATCTTTCGGCTCCTCGCCGCCGTCCTGATCGCCCTGGTACCGTCCTGGGCCGGCGCGGCGAAACCCGGGGCCGCCAAGTTCAGCCCCGCCGACCGTGCCGACATCAAGCGCATCGAAACCTATCTCAACGGCCTCGGCACGCTGCGTGCCCGTTTTCTCCAGGTCTCGTCCAACGGCAATTACGCCGAGGGCACCTTGTTCGTGTCCCGTCCCGGCCGCATGCGCATCGAATACGATCCGCCGGTTCCCGTCCTCATGGTCGCCACCGGCGGCATGCTGACCTATTACGACCGGGAACTGGAGCAGGTCAGCCACATCGAACTCGATTCGACCCCCGCCGGCATCCTGATTCGCAAACGGATCTCCCTGTTCTCCGAGGACATCACCGCCACCGCCCTGGAGCGCGGCGCCGGTGTCCTGAGCATGACCCTGGTGCGCGGCGATGATCCGCTGGAAGGCAGCATCGCCCTGGTCTTCAGCGACCGCCCCCTGACCCTCAAGAAATGGGTCGTTACCGACGCCCAGGGCATCGAAACCATGGTCTCGCTCCTCGACACGCGGTTCAATATTTCCCTCGATCCCAAGCTCTTCGCCTTCGAGGCTCCCGTCCTCGACAGCGGCGAACACTGATCCGGGTATCGCCCGGTTCCGGCCCCGTCGCCAAGGCATGCGGTTTGCGCATACCAGGGTCGCTCATAGAACATTGGCGCCGGGCCTCCGACCTAACCAAATCTATAAGTAAGGAATGGTCGAGACTGCAATGGGATCGGCCTTCCCGGATGGCAGACCGCCATCCTCAGGCTCCTCCCGGGAGCCAATAAGCGCCCGGCTCACCCCCCTGGCCGGGCGCTTTCCTATTCGGGAATTGGCGCAAAAAATTGCCGCCGCGTATTACGGCGCCAGGCGGTACCCGCCCGGTTCGGTGACCAGCATCCGGGCGTTGGAGGGATCGGCCTCGATTTTCTGGCGCAACCGGTAGACATGGGTTTCCAGGGTATGGGTGGTGACCCCGGCGTTGTAACCCCACACCTCGCCCA
>JAJFIG010000116.1 GCA_021775195.1 Rhodospirillales bacterium
CGGATATCGCCGCCGGACGGCTGTCGGTCACGTCACCCCTGGCCCGCGCCCTGATCGGCAAGAGCCCGGGCGACAGCGTCGAGGTGACGACGCCGCGCGGGGCCAAATCCTATGAAATCGTGACGGTCGCGTACGGCTGAACACCAACTGGACAGCGTAGTTCAGGACGCGTTGTCCGCGTCCTCCACCTGAATCGGAACCCCGGGCTCCAGCTTGCTGGCGCTGATGGACAGTGCCGACTTCACGTGGTTGACGTTGGGCGCCGCGGTCAGCCGGGTGGTGAGAAAGTCCTGATAGGCATCCCAGTCGCCGGCGACGACCTTGAGCAGAAAATCGGTTTCGCCGGCGAGCATGTGGCATTCGCGGACCTCGGGCCATTGCTGGGCCAGTTCCTTAAACGCCTCAAGGTCCGGTTCGGCCTGGCTGCTGAGCCCGACATGGGCGAAGACGGTAACGTTGAAACCAAGCGCCTTGGGTTCGAGGTCGGCGTGATAGCCACGGATGTATCCTGCCTGCTCCAACGCCCGGACCCGGCGCAGGCAGGGGGGCGCGGAGATGCCGGCGCGGCGCGCCAGTTCGACATTGGTAATCCGGCCATCGGCCTGGAGGTCGTGAAGGATGCGCCGGTCTATGCGGTCGAGCTTATGTTGGGACATGTCAGAATTCTCCAAGACCGCGGTCGTTTGCGCAATTATATTACACAGGCGCCCACCACAAGCCAAGACGACATCGTCCACCGGCGGCCGGAACAGGCGCCGAAATGGCAAGGGATCGCTTGCGTCGAACCGGTCGGGTTCTTATCTTAAGCAGCCTCGAATTTGCTCGAGGATCACGCCTTTCACGACTAATTTTCAGCCCAAAAAAGGAAAGACGCCGCCATGTCGACGCGTCACCACAGCAAGGTCCTGATCATCGGATCGGGATCGGCCGGTTATACGGCGGCGATCTATGCCGCCCGCGCCAACCTGAAGCCCCACCTGATCAAGGGCCTGCAAACCGGGGGCCAGTTGACGATCACGACGGAGGTCGAGAACTTTCCCGGGTTCGCCGAACCGGTCCAGGGCCCGTGGCTGATGGAACAGATGCAAAAGCAGGCCGAGAACGTCGGCACCATCATGTTCGACGACACCATCGTCGAGGCCGACCTGAGCGCCCGGCCGTTCTCGCTGACGGGGGATTCGGGCGATGTCTATACCGGCGATACGGTGATCGTATGCACCGGCGCCAGTGCCCGCTGGCTGGGCCTGGAAAGCGAACAGAAATTCATGGGCTTCGGGGTTTCGGCCTGCGCCACCTGTGACGGATTTTTCTTCAGGGGCAAGGAAGTGGCGGTGATCGGCGGCGGCAACACCGCGGTGGAAGAGGCCATGTACCTGACCAATCACGCGACCAAGGTGACCCTGATCCACCGCCGCGACGAATTGCGCGCCGAAAAGATCCTGCAGGACCGGCTGTTCAACAGCGACAAGATCGAGGTCCTGTGGGACAGTGTTCTCGAGGACGTCGTTGGCGGCGACGACCCGCCGGGGGTCACCGGGGTCCGGGTCCGCAACGTCAAGACCGGCGAGAGCAGCGAGCTTGGCCTGGATGGCGTCTTCATCGCTATCGGTCACGACCCGAACACGAGCCTGTTCCGGGGGCAACTGGATTTGGACGACGAAGGGTATCTGATCACCAAGCCCGGCAGCACCGCGACCAGCGTGCCGGGCGTCTTCGCCGCCGGCGATGTCCAGGACCGGATATTCCGCCAGGCCGTTACCGCAGCCGGCACCGGATGCATGAGCGCCCTGCAGGCGGAACAGTACCTGGCCGAGCAGGAATCGACGGCGGCGGCGGCGGAATAGCCGCAAGGTCCGCCACACCGCCGGGTGAAAAGGTGTCGTCATGGACTGGGATAAACTGCGCGTCTTTCACGCGGTTGCCGAAGCGGGGAGCTTCACCCACGCCGGTGAAACCCTGAACCTGAGCCAATCGGCGGTGAGCCGGCAGATCAGCGGGCTGGAGGAGAGCCTCCAGGTGCCACTGTTTCACCGCCACGCCCGCGGCCTGATCCTCACCGAACAGGGAGAGCTTCTCTATCGCACGGCGCACGACGTTTTTTCGAAGCTGGCGATGGCCGAGGTCCAGATCAACGAAAGCCGGGAAAGCCCCCAGGGGCCGCTGACGGTGACGACGACGGTGGCCTTCGGCTCGGTATGGCTGACGTCGCGCATGAAGGAGTTCCTGGTTCTCTACCCCGACATCGAAGTGACCCTGGTGCTGGCCGATACGGAACTCGACCTGTCGACACGCCAGGCGGACGTCGCCATCCGCATGATGCCGCCCCGGCAGGCGGACCTTATCCAGCGCCACCTGATGACCATGCGCTACCAGATTTTCGCCGCGCCCGAGTACCTGGAGGAACACGGAACACCGGAAAGGCCGGAAGACCTGGACCACCACCGGCTGATCGTCTATGGCGAGGATGCGCGAACCCCTCTCACCAACCGCAACTGGCTCCTTGAAGCGGGCGCCAGGCCCGACAACAAGCGCCACGCCGTGCTCAAGGTCAACAGTGTCTACGGAATTTTCCGGGCGGTGCAGAGCGGCCTCGGAATCGGCGCCCTGCCCGAATACATGAGCCGCGAATCCGGCAACCTGGTGGAAGTGCTGCCGGAATTGCGCGGCCCCAACATCGACGCCTTCTTCGTCTATCCGGAAGGACTGCGCCATTCCAAGCGGATCGGCGTCTTCCGTGATTTCCTGGTCGGCAAGATCGCGGAAGGCGAGGCGCAAGGCCGGAACGGCGCCAACAATTCCTAGAGCACTATCCGGTCAAATGGTTCCATTTGGTCGGATAGTGCCCTAGCTATGCGTTTTTTGCATGACCGGGGTGCGTGAATGTCACTAGCGCCGAGTCATTCCGTACCATATATATCAGTCAGGCGAATGCTGCAGCGCAGCATTTCTCCCCCCCCTTCGGGCCATAGCCCGAAGAAAGGACTCGTGAGCTTTACGAGTTCTTGCGTCTCCCAGACGCGAAGCCTCCCTGTTAAACTCGCCGGGCTTTTTTAAGCCCGGCTTTTTTTTGGAGAAAGCCAAAAAAAATCAGACCATTGGAACCGGCGACGCCGGGCATCGGCCGCGGCGGCGGATACGCCGGTGGCCCCTATTTATCGGCGGCGCTTCGATCGGCGATCGCCTGATCGGCGAGCTTGCCGGTGAACTCCTGCAAATGGTCGAATTTCCAGCTGTACGTGCCGACGCCCTGGGTAAGGGAACGCAATTCGTTGATCATGTCGTAGGTTTCGGACTGGGGCATCTGCACCGACACTTCGTCCCAACCCTTCCATCCGGACTTGGCGTCGAAACCCAGGATCTGGCCGCGGCGGCCGCTGACCAGGCGCTGGATCTTCGACGTGAACTCGTTGGGGAGGGCAATCTCCACCTGGAGAATGGGTTCCAGCAAAACCGGCCCGCATTTGGGCATGGCCTCGCGCATGGCCAGTTGGGCGGCGGCCCTGAAGGCCATGTCGGAGCTGTCAACCGAATGATACTGGCCGTCGGTCAGGGTTACCGCGACGTCGACCACCGGGAATCCCAGAGGCCCCCGGTTCAGGTAGTCCTTGACCCCGTGCTCGACGGCCGGAATGTACTGCTTGGGCACGACACCGCCGGTGATGGTGTCGTTGAAATCGAACCCGGAACCGCGGGGCAGCGGCTTGATGTCCAGGTGCACGTCCCCGAACTGGCCATGACCGCCGCTCTGCTTCTTGTGGCGGGCATGGTGGGCGATGGTCTTGCGGATGGTTTCCTTGTAGGGAACCTGGGGACGGCGCGCCGCGACTCCGAGGCTGTAGCGGTTGCGCATACGGTCAATGGCGATCTGCAGGTGCATCTCACCCTGCCCCCAGATCAAGAGCTCGTTGGTGTCCTGCTTCTGCTCGAAGGACAGGGAGGAGTCCTCGTCCACAAGCCTGGCCAGGGCGCCGGTGAGCTTGACCTCGTCGGCATGCTTTTCGGCAAAAATGGCGAAGGAATAGAGCGGCGTCACGGCCTCGGGCCAGTTGTCGGACGCGGCATTGCCCGTGGCTGTCAACATCATGCCGGTGGCAATGTCGTCCATGCGTCCCAGGGCCACCACTTCGCCGGGGCCGGCCTTGGTCACTTTGTCCTGCTTGTGGCCGAGGGAATGATACAGTCCGCTGACCCGGTCGCCGCCGAAGGTCATGCCGTCGGTGATCTCACCACGCCAGATACGGGCAAAGGACAGCTTGCCGGTGTGGCCGGCGTGCAGGGTCTTGAAGACCTGGGCACCGGGGCCGCTCGCCGACGGGTCGATTCCCGCGCGTTCGGCCCCCGCCGAAGACTCGGGGGTCTCGTGGCGCAGCGCCTTGAGCAGCCGGGTGATGCCGTTGTCGAGTTCGGCGGAACCGAAAAACACCGGCACGATCAGCGCCTCGCGCAGGTCCTTGGCCAGGTTGTCGTAAATGGTTTCGGCCGACGGAATGACGTCCTCGAGCAGTTCCTCGAGCAGGGTGTCGTCGAAATCGGCCAGGGTCTCGAGCAGTTCCGTACGGGCGTTCTGTTCGCGGTCCTTGACCGAATCGGGAAGCTGGATCAGGTCCGAACGTTTGTGCGGGTTCCACTGGAAGGCCCGCTCGCTGACCAGATCGACGAAACCGGTGACGTCGTTGCCTTCGCGGATGGGAATTTCGCGAAGCGCGAGGGGCAGCTCGGAGATGCCCTGAAGGGCGTCCAGGGTCGCCTTGACGCTGGATTCGGCGGAATCCATCTTGTTGATGAAAAAGACATGGGGGATCTTGTTGTCGGCAAGGAATTTCAACAGGCGGGCGAGAATGACGACCTTGTCGACGTCGGGTTCGCAGACGACAATCGCGACGTCCGCCACCATGAGGGCGTTAAAGGTCTCCTGGATCAATTCGACGGAACCAGGGCAGTCGATGAAGGTCCATTGATCGCCCAGATACTCGGTGCTGGCGACGGAAAGCTCGGTGCTCATCTGGCGGGCGCGGGCTTCGGGCGAGCCGTCACCGACGGTGTTGCCTTCCTTGGTGGTTCCCTTTCGATTAACGGTGTCTGTGGCGACGAGCATGCTTTCCAGCAAGGTCGTCTTGCCGCTCAGGTAAGGCCCGACGAGGGCCGCGCAACGGGGTGTTGATGGTTCTTTTATGGACACAGAATCCTCCCAGGGCGGGTTCAGCGATTGGTTCGGGCCGCTTTTAGCGGGCGCGGCTCCGTTTGGATCAAAAGGTTAAAGCGCCAGCCTCGGGATGCAAGGAAAAAGGGGGATACCATCCCCCTTTTGGGAATTCGCAGGCCGGAACGGCCCCTCACGCGAGGGCGCCGCAGAAACGCTGGATGCGGCGGCAGGCTTCCTCGAGCACGTCGGTGGAAGTGGCGTAGGAAATGCGGAAATGGGGCGACAGCCCGAAGGCCGATCCCTGGACCGCCGCCACGCCTTCGGATTCCAGCAGCTCGGCAACGAAATCGTCGTCGTTTTCGATGACCTTGCCACTTGGCGATTTCCTGCCCAAGGTCCCGGCGATGGATGGATAGACGTAAAAGGCGCCCTCCGGCGTCGGGCACGACAACCCCTTGGCCTGGTTGATCATGCCGACGACCAGATCGCGGCGGTCCTTGAAGATGGCGTTGTTGGCCTGGATGAAATCCTGGGGACCGTTGAGGGCGGCAACGGAAGCCGCCTGGCTCACCGACGAGGTATGGGTGGTGCTCTGGCTCTGGACCTTGGTCATCGCCTTGATCAGCGGCTCGGGTCCGGCGCCGTAGCCGACGCGCCAGCCGGTCATGCAGTACGCCTTCGACATGCCGTTCATGGTCAGGGTGCGGTCCTTGATCCCCGGTTCCACCTGGGCCGGAGTGACGAACTCGAAGCCGTCGTAGATGACGTGCTCGTAGATGTCGTCAGTGAGAACCCAGACATGCTGGTGGCGCAAGAGGACATCGGTCAGCGCCTTCATGTCGGCGGGCGTGTAGGCCGCCCCCGACGGGTTGGACGGTGAATTGAGAATAAGCCACTTGGTCTTCGGCGTTATCGCCGCCTCCAACTGCTCGGCGCTCATCCGGAAGCCGCTTTCCGCCGGACAGTCGACGAAGACCGGCTTGCCGCCGAAGAGCAGCGCGACATCGGGATAGGACACCCAATAGGGGGCCGGGATGATGACCTCGTCGCCGGGATCGAGGGTCGCCATCATGGCGTTGAAGATGACCTGCTTGCCGCCGCAGCCGACCTGAATCTGGCCGGGGGAATAGTCGAGGTTGTTCTCGCGCTTGAGCTTGGCGGATATGGCTTCGAGGAGCGCCGGGGTGCCGTTGACCGGCGTGTAGCGGGTCTCACCGTCGGCCATGGCCTTGGCGGCGGCCTCGATGACGTGGGCCGGGGTGTCGAAGTCGGGCTCGCCGGCGCCGAGGCCGATGACGTCGCGCCCGGCGGACTTCAGGTCGCGGGCTTTCTGGGTCACGGCGATGGTGGGGGACGGCTTGATGGCGCTGAGGCGCGACGCAATGAAGGACATGGCTCTGCTGACCCTTATCCGAAATTGACTGGATTGTGTGGTAACGGACCCACCCTAGAACTGGGAAGACTGGCCGTCAATCGTCGCCCCGGTTCCGCCGCATCTTTTCCCGCAAAAGCCACATTCCGGCAATAATTTCGCCGCATCGGCGCGCTTTCCTGTGCTCTTGAGAATACCGGCACCAGGGAAGGAAGCACCATGAAACGGGACGAAGCGGTCTTTGAACTATCCTCGCCGATGGAGGCCATACCACGGCGCTACCTGGTGGTGATCGCCGCCGGTATCATCGGGCTGCTGTTGATGGCCCTGGACGCGCCCCGAGCGGCGGCGCGGGAAGTCGACACCCCGACGGCACCGGTGGGCAAGGAGGAGATATTCCGGGGCGGCCTCTACTTCCCGCAGGAAAACGGCGATTCGTTCCAGCCCGCGCCGCTGCTGAATACCGCCATCGAGGGCCACGTCAACGGCATGGTGGCGCGGTTCACGGTGCGTCACAGCTACCGCAATCCCGGCAGCGAGTGGGTAGAGGGCATCTACGTCTTTCCCCTGCCCGAAAAATCCGCCGTCGATTCGCTGCGCATGCGCATCGGCGAGCGGGTGATCGAAGGGCGGATCGAGGAAAAAGCCCAAGCAAAAAAGATCTACGTGGCGGCAAAGAAAAGCGGCCGCAAGGCCAGCCTGGTGGAACAGGAACGGCCCAACATCTTCACCAGCTCGATCGCCAACATCGGGCCCGGCGAGGAGGTTTCCATCGAAATCCAGTTCCAGCAGACCCTGCATTACGCCGACGGAGCCTTCCGCCTGCGCCTGCCGCTGGTGGTCGGGCCGCGCTATATCCCGGGCAGCCGGCCGGTGGCCGGATACGGGGGTGCCGGCT
>JAJFIG010000117.1 GCA_021775195.1 Rhodospirillales bacterium
GCCCTGGATCCGGAAACGGTCAAGGAAGTCCTGGTCACCATTCAGGAGCTCGCCGAGGACGGCATGACCTGCATCCTGGTCACCCACGAGATGGGTTTCGCCCGCGAACTCGCCAACCACATCTATTTCACCGACCGCGGCGTCATCGTCGAGCACGGCCCGCCGGCGTCCTTCTTCACCGACGCCAAGGACCCCCGCACCAAGGAATTCCTCAGCCAGATTCTCTAGGGGCTCAAATCAGTTCGGGAACCGCTCGCCCAGCGCCGCCACCTGGGCCTCGTCGAGGAAGCGGGTCTTGTGCCCCCTTAGCATGAGGAACAGCTTCGCCGTCTCCTCCAGTTCCTCGGTCGCATAGACCGCATCCTCCAGGCTTTTGCCGGCAACCACCGGGCCGTGGTTGGCGAGCAGCACCGCGTGGTGCCGGCCCGCCATCTCCCGCACCGCCCGCGCCAGGTCCAGGTCTCCCGGCGGGAAGTAGGGGATCAGCGGCAGGGTGCCGATCTTCATCACGTAGTAGGCGGTGATCGGCGGCAGCACGTCCTTGGGATCGACATCGGCGAGGCAGCTCACCGCCACCGAATGGGAGGAGTGCAGGTGCACGACGGCGCCGGTTTGCGGGCGTTCCTCGTACATGGCGACGTGCAGGAAGCTCTCCTTCGTCGGCTTGTCGCCGGAGACATGATTGCCGGCCTCGTCGAGCAGGGAAATCCGGGCCGGATCCAGGTCGCCCATGGTCGAGCCCGTCGGCGTCATCAGCCAGCCGCCGTCGACCCGCCGGCTGATGTTGCCCGAGCTGCCGAAGGTCAGCCCCCGGTCGTAGAGGGACTTGGCGAGGCGGGCGATGTCGTCCCGGGCCCTGGTCTCACTCACGGCATCACCTCCAGCGCCTTCTGGAAAAAGTCCTCGTCGCCGAAATTTCCCGATTTCAGGGTCAGCGCCAGGGGCTGCTCGTCCAGGGTCACGGTACAGGGAACGCCGGGGGCGATCTCGGCGCCGATGCGCAGTCCCTTGACGTCGAGGGCCTGGACCACGGCGCCCGAGGTCTCGCCGCCGGCGACCACCAGCCGGCGGACCCCCTGCTCCACCAGGCGCCGCGCGATTTCCGCCAGGGCCGCCTCGATCAGGGCCCCGGACTCGGCCCGCCCCAGGCGCTCCTGGGCTTCCCCGACCTGGTCCGGCGGCGCGCTGGCGCTGATCAGGAACGGTTCGTTGCCCATGTGCTCCGTGGCCCAGGCCACCGCCTCGCCGACCCGGTCGGCGCCATCGGCCAGTTCCAGGGCACTCAACTGGAACACCGGCCGGCTTTCGGCCATGCGCACCACCTGGGCCAGGGTCATGTCGGAACAGCTCCCCGATATCACCGCCTCGGGACCGGAGACGGCGGGAATGTCGTCGGCGGCCTCGGGCAGGTCTACGCCGGCCTCGGCGCGGAAATTGTCGGCCAGGCCCATGGCGACGCCGGAACCGCCGGTGATCAGATCCAGGTCCCGGCAGGCGCCGCCGATGTCCATCAGGTGACGATCGGTCAGGGCATCGACGATGGCGATGCGCGCGCCCTCGGCACTGAGCGTCTTGAACGCCTCCGCCATCGCCTCCGGCCCGGCGCTGACCTTCGTGTATGGGACCATGCCGATGGGCAGCGCCGTCTGCGTGCCCAGGAACCGGACCAGGTTGGGATCGCTCATCGGATTGACCGGATGATGGCGTAGCGGCGATTCCGACAACAGCACCTCGTTGACGAACAGGTGCCCCTGGTAGACCGTGCGCCCGGCCCCGGGAAAGGCCGGGCAGGCGATGGTGAAGTCGGAGCCGAGCTCCCTCATCAGGGCCTCGGTGACCGGGCCGATGTTGCCCTCCTCCGTCGAATCGAAGGTCGAGCAGTACTTGAAGAAGAACTGCCGCGCCCCCTGCTCTTGCAACCAGCGGAGCGCCGCCACCGACATCTCCACCGCCTCCGCCGACGGGTTGCTGCGGGATTTGAGCGCGATCACCAGCGCCTCGACATCGGGAACCGGCGTGCCCGCCGCCGGCAGGCCGATCAGCTGGACCGTGCGCATGCCGCTTTTCACCAGAGTATTGGCGAGGTCGGTGGCGCCGGTGGAATCATCGGCGATGCATCCCAGAAGAACGCTCATGGTTGGTCCTTTCTTTTCTTGTTGAACCGGCACCCGGCTCCGGCCGACGGACACCGTAGCCGGAGCAATAATCGCACATCCGGCGGCGAAAATCCCCCGACCTCCCACCCGTCGCACCGAAAAAATCCGAATGCGGCCATTGAGAAAATGAATTGGACCTGGACGCGACCAATGTGGAGAATAATTCTTATTGTCGATCGCAATACCGAAGCAGGGGCGTTTCGGCCTGGTTGCGATCGCCCATTGATTCTAATGCAGGAGACGGGACCATGGATAAGAAAGTCGAGACCGGACCGGGAAAGGTCCAGGGACGGACCAACGGTCCCAACAGCGGCTATTACACCAACGAGATTCCACCCCACGACCCCCTGCTCACCGAGACCGGGCCGGGGACGCCCTGCGGCGAGTTCATGCGCCGGTTCTGGCATCCGGTGTGCCTGTCCATCGAACTCACCGACACGCCACGCTTCCTCAAGATCCTGAGCGAGGAACTGGTCGCCTTCCGCGACAAGAGCGGTCAGGTCGGCGTCCTCCACGCTCACTGCTGCCACCGCGGCGCCTCCCTGGAATACGGCATCATTCAGGAGCGCGGCATCATGTGCTGCTACCACGGCTGGAAGTTCGACGTCGACGGCCGCTGCCTCGAAGTCCCGGCCCCCAAGGGCGAGGAAGCGGAAGGCGAGCGCTTCGCCTCCAAGATCTGGCAGGGCGCCTACAAGGCTCTCGAGCGCAACGGCCTGGTTTTCGCCTACATGGGCCCGCCCGAGGAGGAACCTCCGTTCCCCAATTGGGAGGACGGCTTCACCGTCCATCCCGACGACGAACTGGTGCCCTACAGCAACCACCAGCACTGCAACTGGCTGCAGGTCCAGGACAACTCCGCCGACCAGTACCACCACGTGCCGCTGCACACCACCGCCGTCGTGCCCGGCCACGAACAGGGAACCACCTTCGGCGAGGCCGGGGCGGCGCCCTACCTGGTGCGCCCCGACCTTCAGTTCTTCCCCGTCCACGACGGCAAGGCCATGGCCTGGACCTCGTCGCGCCGGGTCGACGAGAACAAGATATTCATCCGCGTCAACCAGCAGGTCCTGCCCGACCTCAGCTTCCACTCCTACCTGTTCGAAACCGGCGAGGACCGCAAGCTGTTCAGCCGCATCCACATGATCCGCTGGTCGGTTCCCGTCGACGACGTCAACAGCAAGATGATCGGCTGGCGCGTCGTCGGACCCAACCTCGACCCCCGGGGCATCGGCGAGGCCCGACGGCACATGATCGGCTACGAGACCATCGACTTTCTCGACGGCCAGACCGCCATGCGCCGGCCCGAACGCTTCGGCAAGTACCGCAACGAGCCGGTGCCGCCGATCCCGCCCAACCACCGGGAGCGCAGCTGCTACAAGGACGCCCAGTACGCCCCCGGCGATTACGAGGCGGTGGTGTCCCAGCGTCCCATCGCCGTTCACGCCCTCGAAAACCCGATGAAGGCCGACGGCGGCGTCTACCTCTGCCGCAAGATGCTCCGCGACGCCATCACCGGCGACAATCCCAAGGCCTCCCCGGCTGCCTTTCGCGAGTGGTTCGAGGAAATGGACGGCAAGCCCAAGGCCTACTGCTCGGGCAACATCCTCGAAGTCCCCGAGGGAGAGACCCTGGCCGAAGAGGTCGAACGGCGCCGGGTCGTCGCCAAACAGGTCATCAAGGCCACCGCCGCCGGCAACGAGCTCGACGGCGATGAACGGCAGAAGTTCATGGAAAAGAGCCTGACCGGGATCGAGCAACGGAACCGCTGATCCGGCGAACTCCGCCAAATTATCGGGCCATACGAGAAGGGCCGCGCCAATGACTGGCGCGGCCCTTTTGCATTTCCGCCCCGTTCGCGGCCAAGGAAGTAAAATCAAGAAGAAAATGATAGTTATTATCAATTCGGCAAAATCGAATGCCGATCATTAGGAAAAAGAATTAGCCCCGATACCTGCTTATGAAGAATAATTCCGAATACGACAGTAATGTCGGAATAGTTTTGTCGGGCACCGATGACGGGCCGGCAAAGGGAAGGCCGGAAAGTCGGCGGAACTTGATCCCCGGCAATCCAGGCGGTCGGCGCCCGCCGTCATTTCGGGCCCACTCAAACCACCATTGATCATTGAATCTGGGGGAGGAGACGAAAGTATGGATAAGAAAGTCGAGACCGGACCCGCTAAGGTCGAGGGGCGGACCAACGCACCTTACACAGGGTATTTCACCAACGAGATTCCTGAGCATGATCCCCTTCTCACCGAGACCGGGTCGGGAACGCCTTGCGGCGAATACATGCGCCGGTTCTGGCAACCGGTGTGCCTGTCCCTCGAACTCACCGACACGCCACGGTTCGTCAAGCTTCTGGGCGAGGAACTGGTCGTCTTCCGCGACAAGAGCGGCGATGTCGGCGTCCTTCACGCCCACTGCTGCCACCGCGGCGCCTCCCTGGAGTACGGCATCATCCAGGACAAGGGCATCATGTGCTGCTACCACGGCTGGAAGTTCGACGTCGACGGCCGCTGCCTCGAGGTCCCGGCGCCCAAGGGCGAGGAAGCCGAAGGCGAGCGCTTCGCCTCCAAGATCTGGCAGGGTGCCTACAAGGCCTTCGAGCTCCACGGCCTGGTCTTCGCCTACATGGGACCGCCCGAGGAAGAACCGCCATTCCCCAACTTCGAGGACGGCTTCACCGTCCATCCCGACGACGAGTTGGTAGCCTTCAGTAATTTCCAGCACTGCAACTGGCTACAGGTCCAGGACAACTCCGCCGACCAGTACCACCACATCCCGCTGCACACCAC
>JAJFIG010000118.1 GCA_021775195.1 Rhodospirillales bacterium
CCGGTGATGGCGTTTTGGGTCAGCTCTCCGCTCATGGATCCGGAAATGTTCATCCTTACGGCGGCCGTCTTCGGCATCCCGTTCTCCATCGCCAAGACGCTCGCGGCGTTGGGCATGGGGCTGATGGCGGGCTATCTGACCCATGCCCTGCGCGACCGCTGGACCTTCACCGATCCCCTCAAGGCTGGCGTCCGCGGCTGCGGGTCCTGCGGCGGCCCGAAACTGGCCCAGGGGCAGCAGATCAAATGGCGCTTCTGGGACGAGGCCGACCGGCGCCAATCCTTCCGTGAAGAGGCCAAATCCAACGGCTTCTTCCTGGGCAAATGGCTGACCCTCGCCTTCGTCATCGAGAGCCTGATGGTGGCCTACATCCCGGCGGAGTCGGTGTCGAGCTGGCTCGGCGGCGGCGAGTGGTGGGTGATCCCGGCCAGCGTCGTCGTCGGCGTGCCCGCCTACCTCAACGGCTTCGCCGCCATCCCGACGGTGTCCGCCCTGGTCGACATGGGCATGATCCCGGGCGCGGCGCTCGCCTTCATGGTCGCCGGCGGGGTGACCAGCGTGCCGGCGGCAATGGCGGTGTTCGCCCTGGTCAAGCGCCCGGTGTTCCTGTGGTATCTGCTGCTCGGCCTCACCGGCTCGTTAATTGCCGGCGTCGCCTTCCAGGCTGTCGCCGGGTAACGCCTAGTATCCGGCACGGGCGGCGTTGGGGAAGAACGCCTGCTCGCCGCTGATGTGGTAGGCGGCTATGGCCTCCTGGCCGTCTTCGGACAGGATCCAGTCGATGAAGGCCTGGCCATCCTTGGCCTTGACGTGGGGGTGTTTGGCTGGGCTGACGAGGATGATTCCGTACTGGTTGTAGAGCCGATCGTCGCCCTCGACCATGACCGCGAGGTCGCCCTTGTTGGCGAACTTGATCCAGGTGGCGCGGTCGGTGAGGGCATAGGCGTTCATGGCGCTGGCGGTATTGAGCGTCGCTCCCATGCCCGAGCCGGTCTCCCGGTACCAGGACCCCGACACGCCCCTGGCGTCGACGCCGGCGGTCTTCCACAGTTCGAGCTCTTTCTTGTTGGTGCCGCTGTTGTCGCCGCGCGACGCAAAGGCGGCCTTGGCGGCGGCGATTTTCACCAGGGCCTTGGCGGCGTCGGTCATGCCGCGCACCTTGGCCGGATCGGCCTTGGGGCCGACGATGACGAAGTCGTTGTACATGACGTCGAAGCGCGCGACCCCGAAACCCTCGGCGACGAACTTCTCCT
This sequence comes from Rhodospirillales bacterium, assembly GCA_021775195.1. Lineage (GTDB taxonomy): Bacteria > Pseudomonadota > Alphaproteobacteria > Rhodospirillales > 2-02-FULL-58-16 > JAJFIG01. The sequence continues at coordinate 1,254 of JAJFIG010000118.1, forward strand.
CGGAGGCCTTGTGGTGGACGAAGAGCACGTCGGCGTCACCCTGGCGGGCGAGGCGGATGGCCTGGCCGGTGCCGACGGCGACGACGCGGACCTCGATCCCGGTCACTCCGGTGAATATGGGCAGCAGGTGGCCGTAGAGCCCCGAGTTCTGGGTCGATGTGGTGGATGTGACGGTGATGAACCGCTCGCCGGCCCGCGCCTGTGTCACCACCAGGGCTAGTACAACGATCATGAGGGCGACGGCCGGGAACCGGCTCAGTGAACGGTGCACGGGGGGTCTCCTTCTTCGGATGGGGCACCTGGGCGGGCCGCCAGGTTATCCCTGCCGCGCCGCCACCAGAGAAGCTCACCGCGGATGAAGGCCTGGGCGAGATCGTTCTTGGGCTGGGCGAAAAATGCCTCTGCGGTTGCCCTTTCGAGCAGGCGGCCCCGGTGCAGGAACAGGACCTCGTCGGCGAGGCGCCGGGCCTGGCCTAAGTCGTGGGTGGTCATGATGATGCGGGTGCCGGCGGCGTGGATGGCGGCGATGATCTCCTCGACCCCGTGGGTGGCCGAAGGATCGAGGCTGGCCGTGGGCTCGTCGAGGAACAGGACCTCGGGCTTGAGGGCCCAGACCCGGGCCAGGGCGAGCTTCTGCTGCTCGCCCACCGAGAGCACCCGGGCCGGGCTGGCGGCGAGGCGCGACAGGCCGGCGCGAGCAAGGGCCTCGTCGACCAGGGCGGTGCGCCGGGAGCGGTCGAGGCCGCGGAGCGAGAGGGCGTAGTCGACGTTGGCGGCGACCGAGCGGCGCAGCATCACCGGGCGCTGGAAGACCATGGCCTGGCGCGACGCCGGGTCGATGCCACCGCCGGCGCCGTGCCAGATCACCTCCCCGGCGCTGGGCCGGATGAGGCCGTGGCAGAGGCGCAGCAGCAGGCTCTTGCCGGCGCCGTTGGGGCCGAGGACGATGCTGCGCTTGCCGCCGGCGAAGGTGCAGGAGAAATCCTTGACCAGGCGCTTGCCGCCGGCCTCGAACGAGACATCGCGGAGCTCGAGGGGCAGGATGGAGGGGGAGGGGGCCATCATCCGTAGTGCCTCTGGGCGGTTTCCTTGACCAGGAAGGCGGCGGCGTTGACGGCCAGCGACAGGGTCATGAGGACGATGCCGAGACCGAGCGCCAGCGCGAGGTCGCCCTTGCTGACCTCGAGGGCGATGGCGGTGGTCATGACCCGGGTGACGTGGTCGATGTTGCCGCCGACGATCATCACCGCGCCGACCTCCGCCGAGGCCCGGCCGAACCCGGCGAGGACGGCGGTGATCAATGTAAACCGGCCGTCCCAGAGCAGCGCCGTCAGCGCCCGCGCCGGCCCGGCGCCCAGCGAACGCATCTGGTCCTCGTATTCGACCCAAAGGTCCTCGACCACCTGGCGGGTCAGGGCGGCGATGATCGGGGTGACGAGGAGTACCTGGGCGATGATCATCGCCGTCGGGGTGAAAAGAAGCCCGAGGACGCCGAAGGGCCCGGCCCGGGACAGCAGCAGGTAGACGATAAGGCCGACGACCACCGGGGGCAGGCCCATGAGGGCGTTGAGGGCGACCACCAGGGCGGTGCGCCCGGGAAAGCGGAACAGCGCCACCGCGGCACCCACGGGCAGGCCGATGACGGTGGCGAGGCCGACGGCCAGAAGGCTGACCTGCAGCGACAGCCCGACGATCTCGGCGAGATCGGGGTCGAAGCCGGCGACCATGGCAAAGGCCGCCGCGAAGGCGGCACCGAAATCGGTCAAGGGTGGAAAACTCCCTGTTAATGATTATTGTTCTTGTGTTTTTTACCTTATCACAGGGAATTTCGGTATTTAAAGCCTATTCATGCATAAAATTGCATGATGAAGCGCATCCGGCCTTTGTGTTGCGGAACTGGCAATCGCGGATTGCCGTGGTAGAACGGTGGCCTCGGAAGGATCGGAGAGCAATCGACATGGAAATTACGCCGGACAATCATCCGCGTACCAACCCGACCCGCCGCAGGGTTCTCCGGACCGGTCTTGCCGGCCTCGCCGGCCTCGGCCTGCTGGCCGCTGGCGCCGGGGCGCGGGCCGGGTGTTATCTCTCGCCGATGTCCCTGGCCGGGCGGCTGCCGGACAAGCCCGACGCGAACGGCCTCCGCCTGCTGCCCGGGTTCACGTCGCGCATCGTTGCCCGCTCCGGCGAGAGGCCGGTGGCCGGCAAGGATTACCGCTGGCACAGCGCGCCCGACGGCGCCGCTGTTTTCGCCACCGATGACGGCGGCTGGATCTACGTCTCCAATAGCGAGGTCCCCCACGGCCGCGGCGGTGTCGGGGCGTTGCGCTTCGACGCCCGGGGCAACGCCGTCGACGCCTATTCCATCCTCACCGGCACCAGCCGCAACTGTGCCGGTGGCGCCACACCATGGGGCACCTGGCTATCCTGCGAGGAGGTGGAGAAGGGCCGGGTCTGGGAATGCGATCCCTACGGCAAGCGCCCGGCGGTGGTGCATCCGGCCCTCGGCGCCTTCGAGCACGAGGCCGCCGCCGTCGATACCCTGCGCCACCACGTCTACCTCACCGAGGATCTCAAGGACGGCCGCTTCTATCGCTTCACCCCGGCGGCGACGGTGGATGGCCGCGCCGACCTCAGCGCCGGGGTCCTGGAGGCGGCGGAGATGGCGGGCGCCGACGGCGGCGCGGTGACCTGGCACCGGATAGCCGATCCGGAAGCCAAGACCTGGGAGACCCGCCATCAGGCGCCGGCGAGCACGCCGTTCAAGGGCGGCGAAGGGGTCTGGTACCAGGACCGGGTCGTCCACTTCTCGACCAAGAGGGACAACCGCATCTGGGCCTACGACACCGAGAAGGAGATCATCGAGGTGGTCTACGACGCCCGCACCTACGCCAGGCCGCGCCTCACCGGGGTCGACAATCTGATCATGACGCCCCGGCACGACCTGCTGGTGGCCGAGGATGGCGGCGACATGCAGATCGTCGCCCTGACGCCCTCGGGAGACGTGGTCCCCGTCCTTCAGATCACCGGGCACCGGCGCTCGGAGATCACCGGCCAGGCCCTCGATCCCTCCGGCACCCGGCTTTACGTCAGCTCCCAGCGGGGCGCCGCCGGCCACGCCGGCGCCGGCATCACCTATGAGGTCACGGGGCCGTTTTTGGGGCAGTAGTTCAGGGACAGTGCACTGTCCCTGAATTAATCTGCGGTTTCTCCACGTCCCTCACAATTCAGTGAGTGGAGGATTGGCGCCAGGGCCTTGTGTCCGGGCGCCGGCCAACCCATAGTCATAAGGGTTCGCAATCAAGAGGGGTCTCATGGGACCACGGCCGGCAAAGAAGACCACGAACGGCGGCGGGGACGGCGAGGGGGAGTTCCTGGTCCAGCCCGACCCCGACGACGCCCGCCTGACGCGCCGGGTCGACGGCGTCGATCAGGAGGGTGCGCGCCTGACCACCTCGGTGACGGTTGAGCGGCCGCTGACGCTGTTCCTGAACGGCCAGGAAATCGTCACCATGATGAGCATCTGCGACTACCCGGAATACCTGGCCGTCGGGTACCTGCTGAACCAGAACATGATCCACGCCGACGACGAGATCACCGGGGTCGAGTACGACGACGACATCGAAACCGTGGTCGTGCGGACGGCGCGGGAAACTGACTTCGAGGAAAAGCTGAAGAAGAAGACCCTGACGTCGGGGTGCGCCCAGGGCACGGTCTTCGGCGACCTGATGGAGAGCTTCGAGGACACCCGCCTGCCGGAGGACGCCATCCTGCGCACGTCCTGGCTCTATACACTGCTGAAGAAGATCAACACGGCGCCGAGCCTGTATCTGGAGGCCGGGGCCATCCACGGCTGCGTGCTCTGCCGGGAGGATCGGCCGCTCCTCTACATGGAGGACGTCGGGCGCCACAACGCCGTCGACAAGATCGCCGGCTACATGTTGCTCAACGGCATGGACGGCGGCGACAAGATCTTCTACACCACCGGGCGGCTGACCAGCGAGATGGTGATCAAGACGGTGCAGATGGGAATTCCGATCCTGATATCGCGCTCGGGCTTCACCGCCTGGGGGGTGGAACTAGCGCGCCAGGCCGACATGCTGTTGATGGGCCGGGCCAAGGGCCGGCGCTTCATCGCGCTCGCCGGCGAGCACCGCATCGTCTACGACACCGATGCCCGCCGGGTCGCCTGCGAGCCCCACGAAGTGAAACGCAAGGGGAGCCGTTAGATGGCGGGTTCCGGTGTTCCGGTGGCCGGCGTGCTGTTGGCCGGCGGGAAGTCGCGCCGCATGGGCGGTGGCGAGAAGTTCATGCGTCCCCTTGGCGGACGACCGATCCTGGAACGGGTGGTCGAACGGGCGCGGCCCCAGGTCGCGAACCTGATCCTCAATACCGGTGGTGATCCGACGCGCTTCCAGTCCCTGGGCCTGCCGGTGGTGGCCGACGTGATCGAGGGCTTCGCCGGCCCCCTGGCCGGAATCCTTACCGGGCTCGAATGGGCGGCGGCGAACGTGCCGGAGGCGCCCTGGGTGGCGTCGTTCGCCACCGACGCTCCGTTCCTGCCCGGGGACCTGGTCGAGCGCCTGATGGCGGCAGTGGCCGACGATGGCGCGGAGATCGCCTGCGCGGTTTCCAAGGGGCGCACCCATCCGGTGTTCGCGTTGTGGCCGGTGGGCCTGCGGGATGCCCTGCGACGGGCCATGGTCGAGGACGACATGCGCAAGATCGACCGCTGGACGGCGGCTTACCGGGTTGCCCACGTCGATTTCGTCGACGATCCCGTCGACCCGTTTTTCAACGTCAACCGGCCCGAGGATTTGGCCGAGGCGGAAATCCTGCTGGCAGGGCTGGCCGATACGGCCCGGGGGGCGGCATGACGACACCCACCGAAAGCATTCCCGTCGGCATCGTCCTCGAGCGCCGCGAGATCGACAACCCCTGGCAGGACTACACCTGGCGCCCGGTGGTGGTGATGCCGGGGGCGCCGGCCGTCGACGAATGGCGGGTTCTACAGGAGGGCGACGGCTGGGCCCATTTCCTGGCCGGAACCCTGGACGTCGAGCTCTACCCCAAGGAAACCGACGGCTACCTGGTCAACCTCAACAACCCGCCGCCCAAGGTGTTCATTGTCCTGCGTCAGGACGAAGACGGCGACGACGCGCTGTCCGGCGGCCACGACGTGGTGCCGTTTCTGGCCACCGTCTGTCCGCACGAGGCTCAGGACTACGAGGACAGCGGCGAGGAATTGGTCGGTGCCGTGCTCATGCCCGACGAGATGGAGACAGTGCTCAAGGCTTTCGTCGACGCCCACCACGTCGAGGTGAAATTCAAGAAACGCAAGCGCCGACCCTACGACCCGCGCAAGGGTGGCGGTATCGACAGGCCCGCCGAGAGTGATGAACACAATGGCTGACACGTATCATGGCTGAAGAGGGCGAAGGACGGCTGACGCGCTGGTCCCGGCGCAAACGCCAGGAGCAGCAGACGCGGCGGCGCGGCGGCGCGGCGCCGACGGCGGTGGCCAGTGTCGATCCCGGAATGACGCCGCTACCCGGTGAGGCCGAGTCCGGGTTGCCGGCGGCGATTCCCGGCGACGATACCGGGACGCCGGAGGTGGTAGACGAGGAGGCGGTCCGGGACCTGCCGCCCGTCGACAGCCTGGACAAGGATTCTGACTACACGCCCTTCCTCAACGCCGGGGTGCCGGGGAAGCTGGCGCGGGCGGCGCTGCGCAAGCTGTGGAGCAGCGACCCCGCCTTCAACATCCGCGACGGACTTGACGATTACGACGAGGACTTCACCATCATCGAGGCGATGAAGGGGGCGCTGGAGGACAAGCTCGCCGAGGGCAAGGACAAAGCCGCCAAGGAAGATAAGACCGAAGAGACCAAAGAGACGGAAGAGGACGTCAACGGCGTCAAAGAAGACATGGACGAAGCCGGGGACGGCGAAGATGACGGCGACGAACTCGCTGCAGCCGAAACGGAAGACGTTGGGGCCGAGGCCGACGAGCCGGGGCCGGAGACGCCACCGGGCAAGAGCAAGAACAAGCGGGCCTGACCGGCCCGCGGCGCAAAAGGGGGAAACGGAATGTCGCCGGCACCCGAATGGCAGGAAGGGATCATGCCCCTGTGGCCGACGCTGTTCGTGCAGCGCCGCCTGCCCGGGCACGAGGACCCCGGGCGCCAGCTGGTCAAGTTGGTGCGCGAGCTCGAGGGTGCCAACAAGGACCTGACCACCGACTATAAGGACCCCGACCTCTTCAACCGCGACCATCCAGGGATGAACTGGCTGCGCGGCCACGTCAACCAGACCATCATCGACTACCTGAGGGCGCTGGGCATCGACTACCCGGTCAACTGGACCATCCACGGCTGGGCCAACGTCAACCGGTTCGGCGACTACCACGACACCCACAATCATCCGCGCTCGTACCTCAGCGGCACCTACTACGTGAAGATGCCGAAGAAGCCCGAGAAGCTGGAGACGCGGAATGACCTGCGTCCCGGCTGCATCACGTTTTACGACCCCCGGCCGGGGGTGAACATGAACGCGATCAAGGACGACCCCTACGTCGACCCGGAATACACGGTGCTGCCGGAAGCGGGGATGCTGCTTCTCTGGCCCGGCTTCATCAACCACTTCGTCCATCCCAACCTGTCGAAGAGCATGCGTATCAGCATCAGCTTCAACGTCGTCCTTAAATGGGCCGATCACTAC
>JAJFIG010000119.1 GCA_021775195.1 Rhodospirillales bacterium
CCTCCGATGGACCGGAAAATGCCCTGGGGACGGAGCCAGTCGGCATAGAATTCCGTTTGCTCGAGCTTCTTTCGCGGCAGGCGTTCGTCGGAACAGGCGATGCGACCCGGGCGCATGGCCGCATAGGGCTTGGTCCACGGATCGATGGCCTCGTAGTAGGCGTCGTAGGAGATCAGGTATTCGGGATCCATGTTCGCCGAGGCGATGACCCGGCTCTGCCGGCGTTTCAGGTCCGTCGACACCAGAACCCCACCCTTGGCGTCAACCTCGCCGGCCAGTGTCTTAAGCACTTCCGGCCACAGGCCCTCGTTACCCACCGTATCGTAGATACGCCCGATCAGGTTGCCGGGGTCGCCCGCATCCGCCAGCTGCTTCGCCCTCTTTTTTTGTGACACCGATTATTGGCTCCAACCGCCATCTGAAACACAACCAATTAAGACTATGGTTGAGATGAATACTATCATAGAGTTGGGCATTAAAGGTAGAAGGAAAAATTTATAAAATATACTGTTAATCTCTATTCATTTAGAGATATCTCGTATTTAGAGTAAATCCGGCATTGAGCGGCCGGCCGCGTGCATTTCAAGATTCGCTGACGTGGGATTCGTTTCGAGGCTGGCGAAGCCGGGTTGCCGGTGCGCCCGGCCTTCGATTCAATTGTTCCGGAGCATCCACTCCGGCGATGACAGCATCAGGGCCACCAGTTCGGCCTGGCGCGTCACCCCGGTTTTCCGGTAGATGCGTTGTAGGTCCTTGCCGGCGGCATCCCGGGTTATACCCAGTTGTTCGGCGGCGCTTTTCATGCTGTCGCCGATGACTAACAGCTCGGCAAGGGCGGCTTCCCTCGGGGTCAGGCCGTAGACGCCCGTCAACACGTTGCGGGGAGAGTCGGGCCAGGCCTCCGGATCGGACACCAGAACCGCGGCCACCGGCTGTTCCCAGTTGAAAATCCCACGGCGCTGAGGCAGCGGCGTCACCATCACCTGATAGGACCGCCGGCCCGACGAGCGGGACAGAACCAACGATCCACCCGCCCCCTGCCCGACTCCACAGGCGGCATCCAGTGCGTCCCTGAGAAGCCTCTGCAGGGCATCGTCATCGGTGGATTTCAGGGCGTGCAACCCTTCCCCATTCAGAGTCAGCCCGTCGCCGGCCCCGATCATGTCACCTGCCGTGCGGCTCAGGAACACGACCCGCCCGCCCTCGTCGACCAAGAAGACTCCGAAGGGCAGCCGTTCGAGGAGATCGGACGATGCGTCAAGCACCCGGTTGGTATTGGAAAATCGGATTTGCAATTGCAGTGCCCGCTGGATATGGGGCGCCAGGAAACAAACCCGGTCGTGGACGGATTTTTCAAACTCTCCCTGGCCCTCGCCCCGCGGCAGGCCGAGGCGGATGACCTTGCCGCCTTCCTTGAAGACGACACCGCCGATGGACCGGGAAATGCCCTGGGGACGGAGCCAGTCGGCATAGAACTCCGTTTGTTCGAGTTCCTTTTGCGGCATGCGCTCGTCGGTACTGGCGATGCACCCCGGTTGCATGGCCGAATAGGGCTTGGTCCACGGATCGATGGCGGCGTAGTAGGCGCCATAGGAGGCCAGATATTCGGGATCCATGTTGGCCGAGGCGAGGACCCGGCCCCGCCGGCTCTTCAGGTCCGTCGAAACCAGAACGCCGCCGATGGCGTCAAGCTCGCCGGCAAGCGCCTTGAGCACGTCGGGCCACAGGCCCTCGTTACCCACCGTATCGTAGATACGTCCGATCAGGTCGCTGGGGTCGCCCGTGTCCATAACCCGCCGCATCCCACTGGAAATTCGATGATTCAACTGGTGCTATTAGAGCATGGCCGGTCACACGTGGCACTTAACGTTCATGTGAAACGGATGTGAGGACCGGAAGCGGCGGAAACGCAAGAACCCCCGAAACCGGGGGTTCATCGTGCTGGCTGGGGGACCTGGATTCGAACCAGGACTAAGCGGGTCAGAGCCGCTCGTTCTACCGTTAAACTATCCCCCATGGGCTGGGCCAGCGGGCCTTCAGGGCGGGTCCGACCGGACCCCACGCCCAGCTTCTATCACACCATGCGCCCCCTTGTGTAGGCCCATTTCGGATGCCTATTCCAGCCCCCTCGTGAGCCTCGTCTTGCCGCCACCCATGGGGCATTCCTGCCACTTCCGCCCGCAAATGCCCGCATGGGCGTTCACCCGGGGCCCGATCTGGGATATCAATAGGGGTGGACGACAAAGGGGAGACCGCTCGGGTGAGCTGGAACAGGCGCAGGCGGCGGAACGGCAAGAGCCGGCGGCGGCGGGGCGGGAGCCCCGGAGCACCGGTCTATGGCGCCATCGATCTCGGCACCAACAATTGCCGGCTCCTCGTCGCCGCCCCCACCGAGACCGGCTTTCGCGTCGTCGATTCCTTTTCCCGGGTCGTGCGCCTGGGCGAGGGGCTAGCGGCCAGCGGCCGTTTGAGCGAGACCGCCATCAACCGCACGGTAAAGGCGTTGAAGGTCTGTGCCGACAAGATGCGCGACAACGGCGTCCGCAAGGCGCGCAGCGTCGCCACCGAGGCCTGCCGCCAGGCAAGCAACTGCACGACCTTCGTCGACCGGGTCCGGGACGAGACTGGCCTTGAGCTCGAGGCGATCAGCGCCGACGAGGAGGCCCGCCTGACCCTGGCCGGGTGCGTCCCCCTGCTCGATGAGCGTTTTCCCCAGGTCCTCATCTGCGATATCGGTGGCGGCAGTACCGAGATCACATGGATCGACCAGACCCCCGGCCAGCCACCCAGTGCCGTCGGCCTGCTTTCCCTTCCCATCGGCGTCGTGACCCTGGCCGAACGCTACGGCGACGGCATCCTTGCCGACGCCCACTACGACGAGATTCTGGCCGAGGTCGACCATGGCCTGGCCCCCTTCGACGCCGAGCACGGGATCGCCGCCGGGATCGCCGAGGGCCGGGTACAGATGGTGGGAACGTCGGGCACCGTCACCATGCTGGGAGGCATTCATCTCGACCTCGGCCACTACGACCGCTCGCAGGTCGACGGCCTGGATATCGACTTCGAGAGCATCTCCGCCACCAGCGCCAGCCTCGCCCGTATGGACTGGGCGGCGCGCGCCGCGCACCCCTGCATCCGCCACGACCGGGCCGACCTGGTGGTCATGGGTTGCGCCATCCTCGATGCCGTCTGCCGGCGCTGGCCCGTGGGCCGTCTGCGCATCGCCGACCGCGGCATTCGCGAAGGCCTGTTGCTGGGCATGATGGCCTCCGACAGGACCCCGGCCCCGCCACCGGCACCGGCCCCCGGGGCTCCCGGCGACCACCCATGAGCACCGGCCGCGGCGGTCGGCGCCGTACCCCGCCAGGCGGTGGCCGCACGGCAACGCGGGTCAAGACCGCCAAGAGACGCAAACCCTCGTCGACCCGCTGGCTCCAGCGCCAGCTCAATGATCCCTACGTCGCCGAGGCGCGGCGACTGGGCTACCGCTCCCGCGCCGCCTTCAAGCTCATCGAACTCGACGACCGCTTTCACTTTCTCGCCCCCGGCAAACGGGTTATCGACCTCGGCGCCGCCCCCGGCGGCTGGACTCAGGTGGCGGTGGAGCGGACCGGAGACGGGCCGGAGCCCAGCCCCGTCGTCGCCGCCGACATCCAGGAGATGGAACCCGTCCCCGGTGCCGAAATTCTGTGCCTGGATATCCTCGACGCCGATGCGCCAGCGCTGCTGACGGCCCGCCTGGATGGCCCCGCCGACGTCGTACTGAGCGACATGGCACCCGCCGCGACCGGCCACGGAGCCACCGATCACCTGCGCATCGTCGCCCTGGTCGAGGCAGCGCTGGAGGTTGCCATCGAGGTCCTGGCCCCGGGCGGGGTATTCGTCGCCAAGGTGCTGCAGGGCGGCAC
>JAJFIG010000120.1 GCA_021775195.1 Rhodospirillales bacterium
CCGGCGACGTCGAGGCCGTCGAGAGGCGTGTCCATCAGGCGCTGAATCTGGGCCTTGATGGCGGTATAGACGGCGGCGAAGGCGGCCCGCTTCTCGTCGTCGTCGCCGGTGCAGGCGGCGGGATCGGGAAATCCCCAGTGAACCTGCGCCGGATGGCCGGGCCAGACGGGACAGACCTCGCCGGCGGCGTTGTCGCAGACGGAGATCACCAGGTCCATCTCCGGCGCCCCGGGCTCGGCGAAGACGTCCCAGTTCTTGGAAGACAGGCCATCGGTGGGAACACCGTTGGCGGCGAGCACCTCGAGGGTGAAGGGATTGACCCGGCCGGCGGGGGTGCTGCCGGCGCTGAAGGCGCGAAAGCGGCCGCCGCCGAGATGGTTGAGCAGGGCCTCGCCCAAGCTGCTGCGCGCCGAATTGCCGGTGCACAGGATGAGAACGTTCATTGGCGCGTCGGTCATCGGTAAGGTTCTCCCGCTTCGTTGGTTGGTCGGGAACGAGTAGAAGTGCGTCATATCCTTCCCGAAACTCAGCGAGATGAATAACTTGCTGTGGCCACTCAGCCCCTGGCGGTCCCTTCGGTCGGGAGCACCGGATACCACATTTCGACAACCATCGAAATATTTTTCCGTCGCAGCGGCGTCTGAATGCCGCCGTCTTGTGCCTTGTTTACCGTCGATCAAGTGGAAATCCGGCGGTAGCATTGGCCACGATCTTCGCTTAACGGGGGCGAGGACCTTCCGCCACGGCAGTAAAATCAAGGTTGCATTAATTTGATAATTCGGCTATTATCAAAATATCAAATTAACAGCGCCACCGAAGGTGCGGCTACCGTCGAACTGAACCTTCGGCATGCGGTGTAGGCATCCAACCAATCATGGGTCACGGAGGTGTCTTCCAATGCTCGACCATTCCGTAAAACAACATCAAGAGTGCTATGGCGCCATGCTCCCCAACTTGAGCAAGGTCCGGGACAATGTGCCACTTCGGGGGAAAGTATTTGGATGTCAGATCGAAAGTAACCTCTTCCACAGGCGTGGCCGGATGTTGGGCGTCGACATCGAACAGTGGGACACCTGTGTGGCCTGCCCCGACTACCCAGGCTGTTACGCGCTTTCCATGGCCACCTTTGCGCTTGGCGACAAAGTCCGGAATATCTAGGCGTGCGGTGCTCCCGCCACTTCCATGGCGGACCATCGGGGCCGCCGTTCCCGGGTCCACCCGTTGCGCCTGTTCGGGCGCTAGGGGAGTTTTAGGAACATGAAGACAAGTGAAGCCCTGGCGGCGTTCGCGGCCCTGGCGCAGGAGACCCGGTTCGCGGTTTTTCACCTACTCGTCAAAACCGGGCCGGAGGAGTTGAGCGCGGGCGACATCGCACGGCGCCTCGACGTCCACGCGGCGACCTTGTCGTCGCACCTGGCACAACTGGAACGTGCTGGCCTCCTGATCTCACGGCGCGCCCAACGACACATCTACTACGGCGTCGATTACCAGGGCGCCAGCAACCTGATGACCTTCCTGACCGAAGATTGTTGCCAGGGTCACCCGGACATCTGCGGGCCGGCATTCAGCAAGACACCGTGCGGACCAAGGTCCCCGGCAGAATATACGTGACCGCGGGAGAAATATTCCTGTTCCCCCCGGGCCATGCAAAAGACCCAGGGGAAAAACCAAGAAAAACAAAGGAGCCAATCCGATGCAGCACGCCATTGCCGGCCGGGAGGCCGAGAAGGCGCCAATGGGCATTTTCCATCGCTATCTGACGATTTGGGTCGGCCTTTGCATCGTCGCCGGCATCGCGCTCGGCCAAGCCATCCCCGGCCTGTTCCAGGCCGTCGGCCGGATGGAGGTTGCCCAAATCAATCTCCCCGTCGCCATCCTGATCTGGTTGATGATCGTGCCCATGCTCCTCAAGATCGATTTCGGGGCCCTGCACCAGGTGCGCGAACACTGGAAGGGGATTGGCGTCACCCTGTTCATCAACTGGGCGGTCAAACCGTTTTCCATGGCGGCGCTGGCATGGTTGTTCATCGGCTATCTGTTCTTGCCGTTGCTGCCGGCGGATCAGATCAATTCCTATATCGCGGGGTTGATCATTCTGGCGGCGGCTCCCTGTACCGCCATGGTCTTCGTGTGGAGCAATCTGTCCGATGGCGACCCTTACTTCACCTTGAGTCAGGTGGCCTTGAACGATGCCATCATGATCGTCGCCTTTGCCCCGATCGTCGGCCTATTGCTAGGGATATCCGCGATTACGGTTCCCTGGGACACACTGTTCCTCTCGGTCGTCATGTTCATCGTCGTTCCCGTGATCATGGCCCATGTGTGGCGGCGGCACCTCCTGCTGAACGGAGGCGAGCCGCGGCTGGCGGCGGTTCGCAAGTCAATGGATCCCGTCTCCCTAGTCGCTCTTCTCGCGACGCTTGTCCTTTTGTTCGGATTCCAGGGAAAACAAATCCTCGACCAACCCTTCGTGATATTGCTGCTGGCCATCCCGATCCTGATCCAGGTGTATTTCAACTCCGGTCTCGCCTACCTGCTCAATCGCCGGTTCGGGGTTGCCCACAGCGTCGCGGCGCCGTCGGCGCTGATCGGCGCCAGCAACTTCTTCGAACTAGCCGTGGCCACGGCCATCGGCTTGTTCGGATTCGAATCGGGAGCGGCGCTGGCAACGGTCGTCGGCGTCCTGGTCGAAGTGCCGGTGATGCTCTCGGTCGTTCGCATCGTCAACACCACGAAGGGCTGGTACGTGCGAGGAGCGGAGGGCGTGCTCCTTAGCACGGATTGACGCGCCGCCGGAGAAGACAAGCGGCGGCAGCCCGGCAAGCCAGGTCGCCTAGGCGACGTTGGCCCTGATGCGTTCGGCCAGGGCGCCGATTTCGTCCATGTCGCCGGGCCTGATACCCCAGTTGAGGGGCAGGTCGTCGCCGTCGCGGCGTTCCATGACGTGCATGTGGTAGTGCATCACCGACTGGGCGGCGGCGGGGCCGTTGCACTGGACCAGATTCAGGCCCTGGAGATCGATGGTCTCCTTAAGAGCGCGGGCGACGCGGCGCGCGGTGACCGTGGTTGCCGCCAGCCAATCGTCGGGGACCTCGAAGAGGTCGGCGGCGTGGAACTTGGGGATCACCAGCACGTGTCCGGGATTGGCCGGGTTGATGTCCATGAAGGC
>JAJFIG010000013.1 GCA_021775195.1 Rhodospirillales bacterium
CGTGAAGGCCAGAAGCTCGAGTACGAACTCGTCCCGAGCGAAAAAGGCAGGACCGCCGCCGAAAATCTGGTTGTCCAAGACTGACTGACGGTAGCGCGACAGCGTGGCGGGCTAGCGCCCTAGTCCGTCAAACGCAACCGACTGGTCGGTTTGTAATCTAGCGCCCGGTGTTGAGGCGGCGAAGGAAGCCCTGGGTACTCAGTTCGTCGGCGACGGCTTGCTCTTTGCGTGACGTCTCGCGGAGTTTGCGCTGCCGTCGCGATTCCTCGGTTACCTGATATTTCTTCAGTTCGCGATAGGCATCGTTGAGCTCTTCGCGAGCACCAACGATTTCCTCCTCGGTCTTGGTGATGGATTCGGCGATACGGTCGCGCCGCAGAATCACAGCCTCGGCATAGTTGCCGTACAAAAACCCGGCCTCCGCGGGCGATGCGCCGGCGATGGCCTGCTCGCCCGCAAGCTCGGTTTCCAGCTGCCGGGCCTGATCCTCGAGATTAGCGACGAGGCGCAGGAGTTCACCAAGTTTCCGGCGCCGTTCGTCGACCCGCCATTCGAACAGGCGGACAAGATTGCGTAGCTTTCCGGCCAATCCTCGACTCTCCTTGGTTTCTTAGGTCGTGTCCCCGGGAACGGGTTCCGGCATGACACCCATGGGAACGGTGTGCACAATCGGCGCACCGTCACCTTGCGGCAACGCCTCCAGCCCCTCCCCCGGACCAGGCGGCAGTATGCCCGCCGGCTGGGAGGCGGCTTCCTCGGCGTTAGCGGCGGCGGTCACGCCGAGAAGCCGGCCTAAAATCTCGTAGCAGGTGGCAAGATCAGTCTTTTCGGACTTTGCCTGGTTGAGAAAACCCTCGATGCTCGGGTAGTAGTGGATGGCCTCGTCGACCTTGGGGTCGGTGCCCTTCCGGTAGGCGCCGAGTCGGATCAATTCCGCCATATCCTCATAGGTGGCGAGCAGTTGGCGCGCCCTATCGATAATGGCGTTTTCCTCGTCGCTGTTGCAGTCGGGCATGGTCCTGGAAAGGCTGCGCAGAACGTTGATCGCCGGATATCGTCCCCGTTCGGCGATCGCCCGGTCGAGAACCACGTGGCCATCTAGGATTCCGCGCACCGCGTCGGCGACCGGTTCGTTGTGGTCGTCGCCCTCCACCAGGACCGTGAATAGGCCGGTAATGGTTCCCTGGTCCGGTCCCCCTGGCCCGGCACGCTCCAGCAGCCGTGGCAATTCGGAAAAGACGGATGGCGTATACCCTTTGCTCGCCGGTGGTTCGCCAACCGACAGGCTGATTTCCCGCTGAGCCATGGCAAATCGGGTCACGCTATCCATCATGCACAGCACATGGGAACCCTGGTTACGGAAATATTCGGCCACGGCCATCATTGTATACGCCGCCTGTCGCCGCACCAGGGGTGGTTCGTTGGATGTGGCAACGACGATGACGCTACGCGCCAAGCCTTCCTCGCCGAGGTCGTCCTCGATGAACTCCCGCGCCTCGCGGCCGCGCTCGCCGATAAGTCCAATAACGTTGACTTCGGCGTCCGTATGGCAGGCCATCATTGAAAAAAGCATGGATTTACCGATTCCCGACCCCGAGAATATCCCCAAACGCTGGCCCCGGCAGCAGGTGAGAAAGGCGTTCATCGCCCGGACACCAAGATCAATCTTGCCGGCAACCCGTTGGCGCGTGTGCGCCAGGGGTGGCGGATTTTGGACATAGTAGGGATCGAGTCCCGCCGGCAGCGGTCCCTTGCCGTCAACGGGTTCGCCGAAGGCATTAACGACGCGGCCCAGCCAGCGGTGGTCGGGATATATCACGGGCGCCGACGAACAGGCCTCGGCTGGTGACCCGAGGCCGATGCCGTCAAGGGTTCCGAAGGGCATGACCAAGGCCCGCCCATCACGGAATCCGACAACTTCGCAGGTAACACGGCGGCCGTTGGCGCCGCTGATCCGGCACTGGTCGCCGATGGAGAGACTTCGTTGCAGGCCCTCGACCTCGACTACCAGTCCGACAATGCCACTGACCCGCCCATAGACACGGTGGTCGGGCAGGTTTTCTACTTCGTTGATGATGTTGTTGACAAATACGGTCAACGGGGAACCTCGTCCGCCTCCGGGAAGCACGTGCGGAGTATCCCGGGTTCGTGTCGAGTATGACGACTGAGTATTTAAGGTTTGGTAAAAGCTGATCGCGCCACCAGCACGATTGTTCATTCATCCACCACAGATGTCACTTGGCACCTTGAAAGAAAGGTTGCTTGTTCTTATGGTTAACATAGACCGTTAACCAATTGTCCGAGGGTCGCCCATGCGGGTTCTTTTGGTCGAAGATGATCCGACAACGTCGCAAAGCATCGAACTGATGCTCAAGTCTGACGGGATGGTGGTTGATGCCACCGACCTGGGAGAAGACGGCCTCGAAATCGGCAAGCTCTACGATTACGATATCATCATTCTGGATTTGATGTTGCCGGACATCGACGGCATGGAGGTGTTACGCCGATTGCGCAACGCCCGTGTGAGCACGCCGGTCCTCATCCTTTCAGGTCTTATCGAATCGGAACAGAAGGTCAAGGGCCTCGGCGTTGGCGCCGACGACTACCTGACCAAGCCCTTCAACAAGGAAGAACTCCTGGCCCGCATCCATGCCATCGTGCGCCGCTCCAAGGGCCATTCCCAGTCGATCATCCGGACCGGACGGCTGACCGTAAACGTCGACGCCCATACCGTCGAAGTGGACAGCCATCCCATCCACCTGACCGGCAAGGAATACGGAATTCTGGAACTCCTGAGCCTGCGCAAGGGCACGACCCTGACCAAGGAAATGTTCCTCAACCACCT
>JAJFIG010000121.1 GCA_021775195.1 Rhodospirillales bacterium
GCGGACGCGGTGGCGCGGGCGGGGCTCGACCTGGCGGCCCTGAACGAGGAGATCACCGCCGATCCCGACCGCTACGACGCCCGGATCGACGACAACAAGACCGCCCACCTGGCCGCCGGGCACTGGGGGGTGCCGACCATGGCCTTCGAGGGCGAGCCCTTCTACGGCCAGGACCGCATGGGTCTGCTGCTGTGGCGAATCCGCCAGCGGGGCGTGCCGGAGCGGGCGGGAACGCCGAACCAACAGGATAAGGGGAGCACGGCAACATGACCGAGACCGTTTACCGGGGATACGACCGGGCGGCATTGGACGCCCAGTACGACAACCGCGCCGCGGTGCCCGACCACGCGGACTACTCCGCCCGCTGGGCCGTCGACTGCGCCGCGGCGATCGAGGACTTCGAGAGCCGTCTCGATGTCGCCTACGGCACGGCGGAGGGCGAGACTCTGGACATCTTCCCCGCCGCCACGGATGGACCGGCGCCGGTGCTGGTCTATTTCCACGGCGGTTATTGGATGAGCCGCGACAAGAGCGACTTCAGTTTTTTCGCCCGCACCTTCGTGCCCGCCGGCGCCGCCCTGGTCGTGGTCAACTACGGCCTGATCCCCAGCGTCGACATGGACGAGTTGGTGCGCCAATGCCGCAACGCGCTCTCCTGGGTGCACGCCAACGCGACCTCCTTCGGCGGCGATGCCGGGCGCATCCACGTTGCCGGCCATTCCGCCGGCGGCCACCTGGTGGCGATGATGATGGCAACCGACTGGCCGGCGGTGGGCGGCGTGCCCCGGGACCTGGTCAAGGGCGGATGCGCGATTAGCGGCGTTTACGACCTGGAACCGATGGCGCTGTGTTATCTGCAGGACACCCTGGGCCTGAGCGCCGAGCAGGTAAAGCGCAACAGCCCGCTTCATCTGACGCCGACGACCACGGCGCCGCTGTTGATCGCCGTCGGCGGCGCCGAAAGCGACGAGTTTCACCGCCAAGGCGCGACCATCGGCGCTTCCTGGCGCGGCCATGGGGTGCCGTGCACCGAAATCGAGCGCCCGGGGCTCAACCACTTCTCCATTCTAGCGGAATTCGCCGAACCCGATTCGCCCACGACCGCCGCCTTCCTGACGCAGATGGGACTTGGCTAATCGCTGTCGGCCGGGGACCTGTGGCCGGGGAGCAGGTAGACCATGACATTGGCGACCAGCATGATAGCGGCCAGCATGTAGAAAACCACGGTCAGGCCCCAGATGTCGGCGACGATGCCACCGACGGCGGGAACCAGGGCGCTCAGGCTTGCCTGGGTTCCGAACATGACGCTGATGGCGCTGCCGGAAAGATTGGGCGGGGTGAGGTCCATGAGCCAGCTGTGGATTACCGGCCTGACAGCGAACAAGGCAAAGCCGAGGAGCGAGACGCCGGCGATGAACAGGGTGTCGTTGTTGATCAGGGTCAGGCCGGCAATGACCAGGGTCGTGGTGGTGAGGCCGGCGAGGACAACCGGCCGGCGGCCGACGCGGTCGGACCAGGTGCCGGCGATGGGCGAGGCGATCATGCCGCCGGTCTGCAGGGCGAACAGGGCCACGCCCATGATGAAGGGGCCGACCTGGAGCGCATCGCTGAGATAAAGGGGCAGAAAGACCAGGAGACCGTTCTGGGCCATGGAACGGACCCCGGCCATGAGGCAGAGGCCGAGGACACTCCGGTCGCGAAGCAGCTTCTTGATGCCGGCCAGGTATTCGCCGAAGGGCATGCTCTGGCGCTCTCCGGAATCGCCGGGCGTGTCCTTGGGCAGAAGGACCAGGGCGATCAGGATGGCGAGGGCGAAGGCCGGCACGGCACCCATGGAGGCGGTACCCCGCCACGACATCCAGAGCAGGAACGTCCCCGCCGCGAGGGGTGCCAGGGCGTCGCCGAGGTTGGCGCCGAGGGCATGGATGGAGAGCGCATACCCCCGGTTACCGGGATAGCGGCGCGACAGGAACGAAATCGCCGCCGGGTGCCAGAGATTGTTGGTGGCACCCATGACCACCACCAGCAGCCCAAGCAGGGCCAGGTGCCGGGCGGCAACGAACCCGAACAGGGCGGTGGCGCCGACCACCAGGGCGACGATCTGGAACAGAACCCGCCGGCCGGTGACGTCGACCACCAGGCCGCTTCCCAGGTTGGCGGTGGCGGCGCTGGCGTGGAAAATCGTGACCAGCAGGCCGGCCTCGGTATAGGACAGTCCCAGGTCGCGGGTAATGAAGGGCAGCAGGATGTAAAAGGTGGCGATGATCCAATGGGTCCCGCCGTGACCCAGTCCGACCAGGAATACCGGTCCCTGGTCCTTGTGGCTCAGGCCCGTCAGGCGTTCGATCGCGGCATACACGGCCCGCCCCCCTTTTTTTCCGGTCCCCCGCCCAATAGCGGCGGCGGCGCCACGATCCGGCATAACGGAACGGACCCAGTGGTGCAAAGCGCACCCCTGTTTATATGATGTTTGCCTTGAAAAAGGTAAGAGGCAACAATGGGGCTCGCCCCATCCAGGCAACGTCCAACCCTACACCGCGAGGTTTCGAAGTATCCATGACCGAGACATCCCTACCTCTTGCCCGTTTCACGGTGCTTGACCTGACACGGGTCCGCGCGGGGCCGACGGCGGTGCGCCAACTCGCCGACTGGGGCGCCAACGTGATCAAGATCGAGCCACCGTCGGCGGTGGATCCCTCCAAGGGCATGGGCGGAGCGCGCCACAGCCCGGATTTCCAGAACATCCACCGCAACAAGCGGGGCATCACCCTGAACCTGAAGAAAGCGGATGGGCTGGCGGTGTTCAAGCGCATGGCGGCCAAGGCCGACGTGGTGGTCGAGAACGACCGCCCCGACGTCAAGGAACGCCTGGGCATCGATTACGAGGCCCTGAAGGCGATCAACCCGGGTATCGTCTACGCCAGTATCTCGGGCTTCGGCCAGGACGGGCCCTACAGCCAGCGCCCCGGTTTCGACCAGATCGCCCAGGGCATGGGCGGCCTGATGTCGATTACCGGACTGCCGGGGGGCGGGCCGGTGCGGGTCGGGGTTCCCATCGCCGACCTGAGCGGCGGGCTCTACGCCGCCATCGGCATCCTGATCGCGCTCCTGGAGCGCGAAGCAACCGGTGAGGGGCGCTGGGTCAAGACCTCGTTGCTGCAGGCGCAGATCGCAATGCTGGATTTCCAGGCCGCGCGCTGGCTGATCGACAAGGAAGTCCCGCCCCAGGCCGGCAACAACCACCCGACCAGCATTCCCACCGGGGTCTACCGGACCACCGACGGCTACGTCAACATCGGCGCCGCCGGCGACGCCATCTGGCGGCGCTTTTGCGACCTTCTGGGGGCGGACGAGCTGCTGGCGGACCCCGACTACGCCGACGGCGAGGCGCGGTCGCGCAACCGCGACGCCCTCAACGCCAAACTCGATGCCTATTTGTCGCAACGGACCAGCGCCGAATGGGTCGAGACTCTGAACGAGGCCGGGGTCCCCTGCGGACCCATCTATGCCATCGACGAGATGTTCGACGATCCGCAGGTCCGGCACCTGGACATGGCCGAGCCGGTGGAACACCCGGTGCTGGGGCCGCTCAACGTGGTCGCCAACGCGGTCCACCTGGACGGCGTCACCAACGAGATGCGGATGGCGGCACCGGAACGGGGCCAGCACACGGACGATGTGCTGGGCGAATTCGGCCTCAGCGCCGAGGAAATTGCTGATTTGCGCGACCGGGACATTATCTAGAAATACGGAGACGGCGACATCGGCCCCGGTCGCGGGGCCGGTCGCCGCTTGTACCGCCACAGGGGGGACCCCATGACCACCGTTACCGACCAAGTCATCGTCGAGAAGGACGGCGCCATCGGCCGGCTCCTGTTCAACAACCCGGAACGCCGTAACGCCATTTCCTACGAGATGTGGCAGGCGATCTCGACCACCATGGCCGACTTCGCCGCCGACGACACCGTGCGGGTGATCGTCCTCGGCGGCGCCGGGGGCAAGGCTTTCGCCGCCGGCGCCGATATCTCCCAGTTCGCGGAGAAGCGGGGGACGGAAGACGCGGTGGCCGACTACAACGCCATGGTGGCGAAGGCCTGTACCGACCTGAGGCTGGTTGCCAAGCCGACCATCGCCAGCATCGAGGGATACTGCATCGGCGGCGGAATTTCGGTGGCCCAGTGCTGCGATCTGCGCCTAGCCAGCGACGATGCCCGCTTCGGCATCCCGGCGGCCAGACTGGGGCTGGGCTACCGGATCGACGGCCTGGCGCCCCTGGTCGATCTGGTGGGGCCGTCCTACGCCAAGGAGATCCTGTTCACCGCCCGCCAGTTCGACGCCGAGGAGGCGCGGATCATGGGCCTGGTCAACCGGGTGGTGCCCAAGGCCGAACTCGGCGATTACGTCGACGACTACGCCAGAACAATCGCCGGCAACGCGCCGCTGACGGTGCTGGCGGTGAAGGCGATCGTCGGCGAGGTCCTCAAGGACCCGGACAAGCGAGATCTGGACCTGTGCCAGAAGGTGGTCGACGACTGTTACGCCAGCGCCGACTACAAGGAAGGCCGGCAGGCGTTCATGGAAAAACGCAAGCCCGCGTTCACGGGCCGCTAATTCTCATTTGTCGTAGACCGGGGTCCGCCATTCGGGATGGTCGGGGATGGCGCCTTCCACCAGTTCGGCGTAGGTGTCCATGACCTTCTGGGTCAGGGGGCCGATATCGCCGGTGCCGACGGCCATGCGGTCGATGGACGAGATCGGCAGAATTTCGTGGCCGGTGCCGGCGTAGAAGGCCTCCTCGGCGGCGTATAGCTCGGTACGGCCGATGTCGCGCTGGACGGCATCGAGTTCGAAGTACTCGGCGCAGAGTTGGATCACCGTGTCGCGGGTGATGCTCTCGAGGATATCGCTGGTCAGGCTCGAGGTGACCGGAACCCCATTGCGGACGATGAACAGGCAGGCGCCGGGGCCTTCGGAGACGGTGCCCTTCTGGGTCATCAGGATGGCGTTGTCGTAGCCGTCCAAGCGTGCCTGGGCCCAGGCCAGGCGGCTGTTGTAGTAGTTGGCGACGCACTTGATGCGGGGCGGCATGGAGGTTTCGGGCAGGCGCAGCCAGGAACTGACCTGGCAGTTCATCCCCTTGCCGGGCTCGCCGCGGGGGCCCCGGGGGGTCGCGGCGATGGCGAGGCCGACGGGGGCGCCGGCGGACATGCCGCCGTCGGGTTCGTCGACGTAGGCGAAAAGGCGGATATAGGTGTTCTGGCGCAGCTTGTTGGCGCGGATCAGGTCGATGATGCAGTCCTGGAGATAGGCGACGGAAAAGGATTCATCGTAGCGCATGACCTTCATGGAGAACTGCAGGCGGCGCAGGTGTTCCTCGAGGCGGAAGATGTACATCTGCTTTTCGTCGGCGTTCCAGTAGCCGCGGATGCCCTCGAAGACGTTGGCGGCGTATTTCATCGCCGGTGACAGGATGTGGATGTTGGCCTCGGCCCAGGGCACGACCTTGCCGTTGAGGCTGAGGTACTTGACCTTCGGTTTCGCTTTTTTCGCCATTGTCCGCCGCTTCCCTCGTTTGGTGTGGATGTCCGGCGCGCCCGCGCCCATCCCTATGTATATAATACCGTGGCGAATGTAATAGTCTGTGCCTTTCGTGCTGGCGAACGACCGGTACGGTACCGGACCTGGGAGGCCACTGCATGGTTCTGCAACGCTTCGCCGATTACGCCGCATCGCTGCGCCGCGGCGAGTTGCCGCCGGAAGCCCTGCACGGGGCCAAGCGCTGTGTCATCGACTGGTTCGCCGCCACCCTGCCCGGCGGCGGCGTGGCGCCGGCGACGATGCTGAGCGAAGCGCTGGGGACCGGCGGCGGCGGGGCGCTGCTCTATCCGTCGGGCGCCGGGACGGATCCGCGTAGCGCCGCCTTGATCAACGGCAGCGCCGCCCACACCATCGAGTTCGACGACATCTTCCGGGACGCCATCTACCATCCCGGGGCGCCGGTGATCGCCGCCGCCCTGGCCGTGGCCCAGGCCCGGGGCAAAGGCGGCGAGGCGTTCCTGCGCGGCGTCATCGCCGGCTACGAGACCTCGAACCGCATCGGGATGGCGGTGAACCCGTCGCACTACACCTACTGGCACACGACAGGAACCGTCGGCGCCTTCGGCGCGGCGGCGGCGGCAGCCTGTATCCTCGATTTGGACCAAGGCCCGACCCTGCACGCCATGGCCAACGCCGGCACCCTGGCGGCGGGGCTGCAGCAGGCCTTTCGCGCCGACGCCATGGCCAAGCCGCTGCACGCCGGGCGGGCCGCCGAAACCGGGGTCATGGTGGCCCTGGCGGCGGAGAAGGGGGTCACCGGGGCGCCCGATATTCTCGACGGGGCCTGCGGGTTCGGGGCCGCCATGTCCCGGAACCCGGACTGGCAGGCTGCGGCCGACGACCTGGGCCGGTCGTTCACCATCACCCGGACCACGGTCAAGAACCACGCCGCCTGCGGCCACACCCATGCCGCCATCGACGGGGTCCTGGCGCTGGCCGCCGAGCACGGCCTGACGCCCGGCGATGTCGCCCATATTCGAGTGGGGAGCTACGCCAAGGCGACGGAGATCACCGGCAGCAAGACCCCGCGCACCGCCTTCGAGGCCAAGTTCAGCCTGCCCTACTGCGTCAGCGCCGCCCTGGTCTGCGGCCGGGTGCGGGTCGATGCCTTCTCCCCGGAACGGCTCGACGATCCGGTTCTGCGGGGGCTGATCGAGCGCGTCGAGCTGAGCATCGACGACGAGGCGGAAGCCGCCTTCCCGGGCCGGCGTTCGGCAACGGTGGAGATCGAAACCACCGACGGGCGGACGTTCAGCCATTACTCACCGACCCGCAAGGGCGATCCCGACAACCCCTTGAGCGACGGGGAACTGGCCGACAAGTTCAACGAACTGGTGGAGCCGGTGACCGGGGCGGCGGCGGCGGCGGACCTGCTGCAGACCCTGTGGTCGCTGGAGACGATGAAGGACATGGCACTGCTGAGCGTTGCCGGGACCGCGGCCCGGGCACGGGCCTAGCGAATTAAAAACCCAGAAAGAGGAGGACAGGACATGCCGGAGGGCGTCAGCACGATCAAGGAATGCCGGCTGCTGATCGGCGGGGAATGGGTGAGCGGGGCAGAGACCTTCCCGGTCAAGGACAAGTTCAGCGGCGAGACCGTGGCCGAGGCGGCGAAACCGTCCCGGGAACAGGTCGCCGAGGTGGTCCGGGTC